>CAZUDR010000284.1:0-1419 GCA_964618715.1 uncultured Undibacter sp.
CCATCGTCGCCGGCGGTTTCACGCCGTCGGAAGCCGACCGGCTGCGCCGCGCCATGGCCACCTTCCGCAAGGTCGGCACCATCGGCACCTTCGAGAGCAAGATGATCGAGGGCATGGTGGCGAACGGCTACGCGCGCGATTTCGCCGAACGCTGCTTCCGCCAGATCGAGGGCTTCGGCGAATACGGCTTTCCGGAAAGCCACGCGGCGAGCTTCGCGCTGCTGGTCTATGCCTCCGCCTGGCTCAAGTGCCATTACCCGGACGTCTTCGCCGCCGCGCTGCTCAACGCGCAGCCGATGGGCTTCTATGCGCCGGCACAGATCGTGCGCGACGCGCGCGAGCACGGCGTCGCGGTGCGTCCGCCCGACATCAATCACTCCTGTTACGACGCGACGCTGGAGCCGGGGCCGGCGGCGGGGACACGCGTGCACGAATTGCACAAGGAAATGGCGGACGACATCCGCACCACGTGCGCCATCCGCCTCGGCCTGCGCGAGATCAAGGGGCTGAGGCAGGAGGATGCCGCGCTGCTCGAAAGCAGGCGCGGCAGCGGCTACGACTCCGTCCGCGACCTGTGGCTGCGCACCGGCCTGTCGCCGCGGGTGATCGCGCGGCTGGCCGATGCCGACGCCTTCGGCTCACTGGGCCTGTCGCGCCGCGACGCGCTGTGGGCGGTGAAGGCGCTCGGGCGCACCGGCGACCACGAGGACCTGCCGCTGTTCCGCGCCGCCACGGCAACCGCGCGCGAGCCCGACGTGGCGCTGACGCCGATGCTGCCCGGCGAGGAAGTGGTCAACGACTACCGGTTTCTCCGGCTGTCGCTGCGCGCGCATCCGTCATCGTTTCTGCGCGCCGAGCTGACACGGCAACGCTTCGTCACCAACGACACGCTGCGTACGACCCGCAACGGCGCGCGCACGCGTATTTCCGGCCTCATCACCGTGCGCCAGCGGCCGGGCACCGCCAAGGGCGTCATCTTCATGACCATCGAGGACGAGACCGCCATCGCCAACGTGATCGTCTGGCCGAAGGTGTTCGAGCGCCTGCGTCCCGTCGTGCTGGGATCGCGCTACATCGGCGTTACCGGCCGGATGCAGTCGGAATCCGGCGTCATCCACGTGGTTGCCGACCAGCTCGAGGACCTGACGCCGCTGCTCGCCCGTCTCGCCGACCATGGCGGCGAGATCGAGGGGCTGGCGCGCTGCGACGACGTCAGGCGGCCCGGCAACATGCGCGACGCCCGCTCCCGCGACATCCAGCGCCCGCAATTGCGCTCCATGCTGGCCGACGTCGAGCAGCTGGCGTCCGATCTCGACGTGCCGGCCAATGCCACGCGGCATGTGCCGTCCAAGACGCGAAGGGCGGGGTAATACGCTTTCCCGTCATGGCCGGGCTTGTCCCGGCCATCCACGTCAATGA
>CAZUDR010000284.1:1429-3494 GCA_964618715.1 uncultured Undibacter sp.
TGGATGCCCGGCACAAGGCCGGGCATGACGCAGTGAGATCGGAGCCCCTGAAACTACTTCTTCTTCGGATACGCCGCGATCATGTCGAGCTCGACGCGGGCGCCGGGCGTCGACAGCTGGTTGACGCAGACCGTCGTCGAGGCGGGCGTCCAGTCGCCCAAATACTCCGCCAGCACCGTCACCATGCCGTCCATGTCGCGCATGTCGGTCAGATACTTCGTGATCTTGACGATGTCGGTCCACACAAGACCCTCCTGATCGAGAATGGTCTTGATGTTCTCCATCACCAGCCGCGTCTGGTCCTCGATGCGCACCGGATGATTGTGTTCGGAGAAGACGTGCGGATGCTTGTGGTAGAGCGGCGACGGCGTCGCGCCGGAAATGAACAGCAGGTCGCCGGGCGCCTCCACCCGGATCGCCGGCGCATAGGGCATGTCCGGCTTGCGCTCGGGAATGGTCTGGATCTCGCCAAGCGAGGGATTGCTCGGCGAGGTGGCGAAGGCGGGGCGGCGCGCGCTCATGTCGAAGTCTCTCCCGGTCGTTTCCTTCATCATCGGGCCTGCACCGGCGGCAAACAACCAAAAACTCAGGTCTGCCCGCCGAGCACCGTGCCGATGTCCCGCGGCACGATGCCGAGCGCGTCAAAGCCCGGCACATCCGGCGCCGCGACATTGTCCCGCGCCATGAGCGCGACCTGGCCTTCGGTCAGCGGCGGGTTCGGCAGCATGCTGGCGCCGGCGGCGAGCAGGCGCCATGCGGCAAGCGGAAGCGGGACCAGCAGCGTGCTTGCGCCGACACGTCTGTTAATCTCCTGCAGCAGCGCCTTGTAGGCGATGGCCCGCGGCCCGCCTAGTTCGTATAATGGGGCCGGCCGCGGAAGATCGAGAATGCGCGCGGTCGCTTCTGCCACATCCGCGACACAAGCCGGCTGCAGATTCGTGTGGCCGGCGCCAAAGAGCGGAAAGACCGGGAATGTTTTCAGCATCCGGCTCAAACCGGTCAGAAAAGCATCGTGCGGACCGAACATGACTGAGGGACGCAAGATCACGGCAGACGGAAAGGCGAGCAGCACCGCCTGCTCGCCCTCGCCACGACTGCGGATATAGGCAGACCGCGAATGCGCGTCGGACCCGACACCGGAAACGTGCACGAACCGCGCGACATCCGCCCGGCGGGCCAGATCGGCCACCCGCGCCGCGCCCTCGACATGAATCGATCGGAAGGTGTGCGCGCCGCGCTCGACATAGAGGCTGACCGCGTTGACCACGGCCCATGCCCCGGAAACCGCGCCGGCGACTGCTCTCGCATTTTCGACGTCGGCTTCGACGGTCTCAACAGGCGCGTCCGTGCCGAACAATTCGCGGGCGCGCCCCGGATTGCGCACCGCAATCCGCACGCAGAAACCGTGCCGGAGCAGGGCAGGTACAATACGGCGACCCAGAAAACCGGTACCGCCAAAAACCGTCACCCGTCGCTGGTTCGTCACATGACCCTCACGAACCGCATCGACCGCCAGACGCCGAATACCGGTGCCGGTTCCGGCACGCCGTGCCCGGCCTGTATGCAGACGATGGAAAATTCGGACGGAACGGACCACCGCGCAAGAAGCGAATTACCGTTCAAACGCCAACGAGCAGGAGGACGACCTTGCGGTTCAGCTATGCATTGCTCCTCGCCCTTTTGATGATTCCGGAAGCGGCGCAGGCGCAGACTCCGATCGGGGACTGGCTGGTCGGCGACAGAACCTCCCACGTACGCATCGTCAACTGCGGCGACGCGCTATGGGGCATTGTCGCCTGGACACGCTTGCCGCGCGGGCGTGACGTCCATAATCCGGATCCCGCGTTACGCGCGCGTCCGACCCTGGGAATTCCGGTCCTGCTTAACATGCGGCCCGCGGATAACGCAGGCGTCTGGGAGGGCGAGGTCTATAACGCGAAGAACGGCCGCACCTATGACGCCACCATCAGGTTGCAAAGCGCGAATACCCTGCGCATTGAAGGCTGCGTGCTCGGTGTGCTTTGCGGCGGCGAAGACTGGACACGCGTGCGGCCGGCCGAAACGA
>CAZUDR010000284.1:3504-5028 GCA_964618715.1 uncultured Undibacter sp.
TTCGGGGCGGCCCAAGTAGAACCGGCTGGAACAGGAGCGCGGCGGCGAGCGTGCACGCCAGTGACAATGCCAGCAGCTTGCCCATGCTCGAGGTCCCCGGATGATTGGACAGCCAGAGGCTGCCAAAGGCCGTGGCCGTTGTCATCGCGCTGTAGAAGACCGCGCGCGTCAGCGGTGACTGCAACATCTGCGACTCGCCCTCACGCCAGGCCATGACGTAGTAGATCTTGAACGCCACGCCGATGCCGAGCAGCAGCGGAAGCGCGATGATATTGGCAAAATTGATCTTCAGCCCGAAGACGACACAAAGCTCGAGCGTGACCACGCCGGCGACCAGCAACGGGATCAGTGTGAGCATGACGTCGCGCGGGCGGCGCAGCGTAATCCAGAGCAGCAGGGTGACGGACAGCAGCGCCAGAAGGCCGGCCTTGTAAAACGCATCGACAATGGTGTCGCCTGCCTGCAGGATGGCGATCGGGCCACCGGTCGCCGTCGGCTCGGCTGCAAGCACCGCGCGGGCAAACTCGCGCACCGTTTCGTTGTTGTTGGGATCGCCCTTGGGCAGCACTTCGACACGGGCACGGCCGTCGGACGTGATCCAACGCTCCCTGAGCGCATCCGGCAGGCTTTGCTCGGTGACCGGCTCGGCGTGCAGAGCCTGACGCAGGCCGTTCAGGGCGGTTTGCAGCGGCTGAATGAACGCACTCTGCGCCTGGTCGCGCACGTTCTCACCGGCCGACGCGAGTTTGCCGAGGTCATCCGCCAGCCGCCCGGCTGCCGCCGGGCCGGGGCCATTCCGGTTCCCCGCCGCAGCATCGAGAGCCTGTTGTGCGTTTTTCAGCGCAGCCACGTCCTGTTCATCGGTCGGCGGCGACTCGGGCGCGGCGTTAAGTGCGGGGAGCAGTGTACTGGCCGCAGTGCGGATGAGTGCGAGCTTCCTGTCCTGATCCGCGGGGACAAAGCTGTCGAGGGTGTGCACCTGCGACACTTCCGGCACCTTGCGCAACCGCTCTGCGATCCTGCTGGCGGCATCCTGCGACGGCGCCAGCACGTCTATCGCGCTGGCGCCGGCGGTCGGATCGCCACGCACGTCAAGATACGTCGCAATCGATTCGGCATTCGGATTGCGGAGATTGATCGGGTTGAAATCAAACTGGAGCGAACGCAGCAGCGGCAGACCCGCAACCACCATGGATATGCTTATGATCAGGATCGCCATCCGGTGCCGCTGCATGAAGCTGTCGACGGGTGCGAGCCGGGCGTAGCCCAGCGGGGCGTTCTCGCCGGGCGGGTTGAAAATGGTGATCAGCGCCGGCAGCAGGGTGACGCTGCCGAGAAAGGCGATGATCATGCCGGTGCCGGCAATCAGGCCCAGTTCGGACACGCCGCGAAAGTCGGTCGGCACGAAGGAGAGGAAGCCCGCCGCGGTCGCTGCCGCCGCCAACGTCAACGGCGCGCTGATGTGCTCGGCGGTTTTTGCCAGTGCCTCCGGTACGTCGTCGATGACGTGACGCTCGGCACGGT
>CAZUDR010000285.1:0-3479 GCA_964618715.1 uncultured Undibacter sp.
AGGCGCTGGCTCTGGCGTTGCAGCGTATTCCCGAGGCCAATGTGAGCTGGACGGAAAGCGCTTTGCTCAAGCACAAACATTCCGATATCGGCGTCGCGGTCGCGCTGCCCGGGGGACTGATCACGCCGATTGTGCGTCAGGCTGAAGCCAAGTCGCTGTCGGTCATCTCCAACGAGATGCGCGACCTTGCAGCGCGCGCCCGCGCGCGCAAGCTGAAGCCGCACGAGTACCAGGGTGGCAGCTCGTCGGTGTCGAACCTCGGCATGTACGGCATCAAGGACTTCACCGCCGTGATCAATCCGCCGCAATCGACCATCCTTGCCGTCGGTGCCGGCGAGGAGCGCGCCGTCGTGCGCGACGGCCAGATCGTGCCGGCGCATATCATGAGCGTGACGCTGTCCTGTGATCACCGCGCCGTCGACGGTGCGCTCGGCGCGGAGCTGATCGGCGCCTTCAGGCTGCTCATCGAAAACCCGGTGATGATGGTGGTGTGAGACTCGGGCGGGGCACTCCACGCAGCGATTGCAACGTGCTCCACCGTCCCCTAGGTTTCGGGCCGTTCGTAGCGGGGACGGTGCCTGGCCGCGTCACGGGATGCCATGAGGGTCACGTTCGAGGATCTGAAGGACAGCTATCCGCCGCTGTGGGAAGGCGTCCGGTTTCGTCCGGGCTGGAAGGACAAGGCGGACGCCGCAGCCGGGAAAATCGTCAAGAACAAGAGCCTCTACCAGACGGTCGAGAACGCCACCGGCGTTCCCTGGTTCGTCGTCGGCCTGATTCACCAGATGGAATCCGGCTGCAACTTCGCGAGACACCTGCACAACGGCGATCGCTTGAGCGCGCGCACGGTCAATGTGCCCGCCGGACGTCCGCGAACGGGCCGTCCGCCGTTCAGCTGGCCGGAAAGCGCCATTGACGCGCTGCGCATGCAGAAGCTCGAAACCATTCTGGCGTGGCCGCTGCCGCGCATCGCCTATGAGCTGGAGCGCTACAACGGATTCAGCTCGCGCACCAAACACAACATCAACACGCCGTATCTGTGGAGCGGCACCACCCATTACGCGAAAGGAAAGTATATCCGCGATCACGTCTGGAGCAGCACCGCGGTCAGCAAGCAGGTCGGCGCCCTAGCGGTGCTGCTGTCGCTGAGCAGGATCGACGACGAGATTGCTGTCGCGCTCGACGCGCCGCCGCCGCCAAAGCCCGACATTCCGCCGCCGGCGCCCAAACCTGGCGCGCCCCCGCCTGCCGGGCGCGAGCTCGATCTGGAAGAGCTGCAGCGTCGCCTTGGTACCAATCCGCTCTATCCGCCGGCGCAGGTGGATGGCGATTACGGCCCGCTGAGCCAGGCCGCCATCCAGGCGTTTCTGGTGCAGCAGGGCGTGACGGATGGACCGCGCTGGCGTGGCCAGCGCCTGGTGATTGCCGGGGCGCAGGCGCTCTGCCGGCTGGACATGATCGATGCGGGTGTCATCGATGGCCTGCTCGGGCCGCAAACCCGCTACGCGCTCGAAGTCTATGCCGGGCGCCAATCCGGCGACACCGAGGTAGAGACGTGGCGCGACGCCGAGGAGGACAAACCGCCGATCACACCGCCGCCGGCAACGGCCACCGCATGGCCGCGCCAGTCCGGCGTGCCGGCCTTCTTCGGAGCCCGCGGCGAGAACCAGGCCAAGCTGAAATTTCCCTATCCCATGCGCATTGCCTGGGCCCCCAACCAGGTCGTCCGGTCGACCTCGTGCCATGTCAAGGTGCGCAATGCGGCGGCGCGCGTTCTGGCCCGGGTGCTCGATCACTACGGCGAAAGCAAGATCCGCGAACTGCGCCTCGACTACTATGGCGGCTGTCTCAACGTCCGCAAGATCCGCGGTGGCAGCGGCTGGTCAATGCATTCCTGGGGTATCGCGTTCGACTTCGATCCCGAACGAAACCAGTTGCGCTGGGATCACAATCGCGCGGCCTTCGCCAAGCCGGCCTACAGGAAATGGTTTGAATTCTGGGAGGAGGAGGGCGCTATTTCCCTCGGCCGCACGCGCGACTACGATTGGATGCACGTGCAGTTTGCCCGGCTTTAGGCCGCGTCGCGACCGCAGTCCGCACACATGCAACAGAGCCTGCCTTGACCGCCACCATCCGCCCCGCCCGCAAATCCGACGCAGCCTCGCTCGCCATCCTTGTCGACATCGCCGGCGAGGGTATGCCGGGCTACATATGGTCGCGCATGCGCGAGGCCGGGCAGTCCGCCTTCGAGGTTGGCCGCGCCCGGGCGGCCCGCGAGCAGGGCGCGTTCTCCTGGCGCAATGCCAATGTCGCCGAGGTCGACGGCGAACTGGCGGCCATGCTGGTCGACTACAGGCTCGAGGATCCCTACGACACCGGCGATCTCGGCAAGCTGCCCGACGTCGTGCGCCCGCTGGTCGTGCTGGAGGCGAAGGCGCCCGGTTCCTGGTACGTCAACGTGCTCGCCGCGTTTCCCGAGTTTCGCGGACAGGGGATCGGCGCCCGCCTGCTGGCGCTGGCGGAGGAGCGCGGCCGCGCGCAGGGGGCGAAAACGGCCAGCATCATCGTCGCCAGCGAGAACACCGGCGCCATGCGTCTTTATGCCCGCACCGGCTACGCCGAGGTCGCGCGCGCCCCGGTCGTCGAATTTCCCGGCTGCGCCCACGGCGGCGACTGGGTGCTGATGGTCAAGCCGATCTGATATGACTAGATAGTCCGCGACCGGTTCCCCGCCGGCCACACGAGCAAGATCCCACCCAGCAAGCGAGCCCGCATGGCCGATACCTCCTTCGACGTTCTCATCATCGGCTCCGGCCCCGGCGGCTACGTGACCGCCATCCGCGCGGCACAGCTCGGATTCAGGACGGCCGTTGTCGAGCGCGACTATCTTGGCGGCATCTGCAACAACTGGGGTTGCATCCCGACCAAGGCGCTGCTGCGTTCGGCCGAGATCTACCACTACCTGCAGCACGCCGGGGATTACGGGCTTTCGGCGGAGAAAGTGAGTTTCGATCCGAAGGCGCTGATCAAGCGCTCGCGCGACGTGGTCGGGCGGCTCAACAGTGGCGTCGGCTTCCTGTTCAAGAAGAACAAGGTCACGGTCATCTGGGGCGAGGCGACGCTGGATGCCCCCGGCAAGGTCACGGTGAAGGCGTCCAGAACGGAAGCGCCAAAGGGCGCGCTCGGTCCCGGCACCTATCAGGCCAGGCACATCATCGTCGCCACCGGCGCGCGTCCGCGCGTGTTGCCGGGGATCGAGCCGGACAAGAAGCTGGTGTGGACCTACTTCGAGGCGATGAACCCGGACAAGATGCCGAAGTCGTTGCTGGTGATCGGCTCCGGCGCGATCGGCATCGAGTTTGCCTCGTTTTACCGCACCATGGGCGCCGAGGTGACGGTGGTGGAGGTGCTGCCGCAAATTCTGCCCGCGGAGGACGCGGAGATTGCCGCGTTTGCCCGCAAGCAGTTTGAAAAGCAGG
>CAZUDR010000285.1:3489-4983 GCA_964618715.1 uncultured Undibacter sp.
AAGATCCACACCGACGCAAAGGTCAGCAAGCTCGACAAGAAGGGCGACAGCGTGACCGCCACCATCGAGGCGGGCGGCAAATCGCAGTCCCTCACTGTCGAGCGTGTCATTTCCGCGGTCGGCGTTGTTGGCAATGTCGAGAACATCGGCCTCGAAAAACTTGGCGTGAAGACAGAGCGCGGCATCATCACGGTGGATGAATTCAACAGGACCAATGTGCCCGGCATTTACGCCATCGGCGACGTCTCGGGCCCGCCCATGCTTGCGCACAAGGCCGAGCACGAGGGGATCGTCTGCGTCGAGGCGATCAAGGGCATGCATCCGCATCCGATGAACAGGCTGATGATCCCCGGCTGCACCTATTGTTCGCCGCAGGTGGCCTCCGTCGGCCTCACCGAGCAGGCGGCAAAGGACAAGAAGCGCGACATCCGTGTCGGCCGCTTTCCCTTCATCGGCAACGGCAAGGCCATCGCGCTGGGCGAGGATCAGGGCATGGTCAAGGTCATCTTCGACAGGAAGACCGGCCAGTTGCTCGGCGCCCATATGGTCGGCGCAGAAGTCACCGAGTTGATCCAGGGCTACGTGGTTGCAATGAACCTGGAGACCACGGAAGAAGAACTGATGCACACCATCTTCCCGCATCCGACCCTGTCGGAGACGATGAAAGAAGCAGTGCTCGACGCCTACGGTCGCGTGCTCAATATGTAAGGCGCAACAGGGCGCCGAGGGAGTAAGTACATGGCTAAATACAATGATATTCTGGGAACAATCGGCCGTACGCCGGTCGTCAAGATCACAAAGCTGGCGCCCAAGGGGATCAACCTCTACGTCAAGATCGAAGCCTTCAACCCGCTCGGTTCGGTGAAGGATCGTCTCGCACTCGGCGTCATCGAGGCGGCGGAGAAAGCGGGCGAGCTCAAGCCCGGCCAGACCGTGATCGAGGCGACCTCCGGCAATACCGGGATCGGGCTTGCCATGGTGTGCGCTGCCAAGGGCTATCCGCTGGTGGTCACCATGGCGGAAACGTTCTCGGTCGAGCGGCGCAAGCTGATGCGTTTCCTCGGCGCCAAGGTTGTTCTCACGCCGGCCGCCGGCCGCGGCTTCGGCATGGTGCAGAAGGCACAGGAGCTGGCCAAGACGCATGGCTGGTTCCTGACCCGCCAGTTCGAGAACGAGGCCAATCCGGACATCCATTCGCGCACCACGGCACGCGAGATCGTCGACGACTTCAAGGGTGAAAAGCTTGACTACTGGGTCACCGGTTTCGGCACCGGCGGCACCCTCAAGGGTGTGGCGCGCGTGCTGCAAAAGGAAATGCCCGGCACCAAAATCGTTGTCTGCGAGCCGGCCGAGGCGCCCATGCTGACCAGCGGCACGAACCAGGAGCGCAACGCCGACGGCAGCCCGGCGGCACCTCATCCGGCATTCAAGCCGCATCCGATGCAGGGCTGGAGCCCGGACTTCGTCTCGAAGCTCACCGAGGACGCGGTGCGC
>CAZUDR010000286.1:0-4976 GCA_964618715.1 uncultured Undibacter sp.
CCACGGCACCACCGGCCGCCTTCAGTTTCTCCACCGCAGCCGGGCTGACGTCGACGCCCTCGACCGTGTGACCAGCCTTGATCAGGTTCTGCGCCATCGGCAGACCCATGTTGCCGAGTCCGATGAAGCCTATGCGCGCCATCATCCCCTCCCCTTGATACCCGTCACGCTCACTGCGGATGCTCCTGTGCCGATTTCAGGGCAAGCAACAGGTAGATCGCAAGCAGGCCGCCCTCCAGCACTCCAACCAGGATGCCGCCGCCGAACACCTGCGGAAAGAACATCTCCACCGCCAGCATGGAGGCAATCGCCATCAGCCAGACCACGGCACCCCACGCCGCCGCCAGCCACAGGCCGACCGCAGCGACAAGATCGATAACCGCAAAGAACACGGTAGCGATCTGCCAGGCGAGGGAGTGCAATTCGAACAACTGGCTCTCGTCGACGCCGATGCCGCAGACGCGCGACCAGTGATAGAGACCCTTGACCATGGATACGACCGCCATCACACGCAGGAACAGCACGAGGCGGCGCGTCCACAGCCCGCCGTGCGTGTCACCCTCGTGCTCGTGGACCGGCTCGAGGCTTTCGGCCTCATCACTGATATAGGGCTCGCTCATTGCCCGCTCACCGCAGCACCAGCTCGTCGCCTTCGCGCGCGGCGAAATGGCGCTCAACCTGCGCCGCGCTGACCTCCGCAAGCGTGGCCGGCTGCCAGCGCGGCTGGTTGTCCTTGTCGACGATCACGGCGCGCACACCCTCGTAGAAATCGTGGCCCTCAATGATGCGAGACACTATGCGGAATTCGGCACGCATGCACGTGTCGAAATCCCAATCCGTGCCGCGCCGCACCTGCGTCAGCGCGATCTTCAGACTGAGCGGCGATTTGGCCCGCAGGGTGGCGGCCGTTCTGGCGGCCCAGTCGGCGTCGGCACCGCCGGAACCGGCCTCGCGTTCGAGGCCGGCCATGATCCCCTCGACGGTTGTCGCGGAAAACAACCGGTCGATGTTTGCACGGCGCGCCGCGACAGGTCCCTCCCCCGCCGCGTCGCTGAAGGCAGCGAGCACGGCGTCGACCGGCACCGTGCCGGCAAGCGCATCGATGAGTTCGGGAAAACGCGCCGACGCGACCCGGTGGGTCGCGAGCCCTGTGCCGATGCCGTCGGCGGCATTGAAGCGCTCGCCGGTCAGGCCGCACCAGGCGCCGAGCTCGCCCGGCATGCGCGGCAGGAACCAGGTGGCGCCCACGTCGGGAAAAAAGCCGATGCCGACCTCCGGCATGGCGAACTGGAAGCGGTCGCCGGCGACGCGATGAGAGCCGTGCACGGAAATGCCGACGCCGCCGCCCATGACGATGCCGTCGATCAGCGCCACATAGGGCTTGCGGTAGTTCTTGATCGCCGCATTGAGCGGGTATTCGTCGCGCCAGAATTGCAGCGCTTCGGTCAGGCGGCCGGCCCGCCCGAGATCGTAAAGCGCGCGGATGTCGCCGCCAGCGCAAAAGGCGCGCTCGCCGGCGGCGGTAATGACAACGCGGGTGATGGCTTCGTCGTCCGCCCACGCGTCGAGCTGCGCGCGCAACGCCCGCACCATGGCATGGGTGACGGCGTTGAGCGCCTTCGGCCGGTTGAGCGTGACGAGCCCCGCCGCGCCGCGGCGCTCGAACAGGATTTCATCAGCATCGCATCCCATGTCCGTTCATTCCCGTCCCGCCTGCGCGTGGACAGGCTGCTGCGGAGACCCAGGCTGGCATTACACAGTCAACATCCTGTCGCCAAGGGTCCCCGCTTTCGCGAGGACGAGCAAAGAGGTCATCGACTATGCCTTCGGCGGCCAGACGCCGGCTTTTTCCAGCCGCCCCATGGCCTGATCGGAAAATTCAGCCTGAGGCGCGTCGCCACCGATCACGAACATCAGCACCGCCTCCTCGTTCGGGTCGCCCTTGGTCACGTTCTCGAAGCGGCGGATCATGCCGGGCGGAAACGACACCACATCGAGCGGGCCGAGATCGACATAGTCGACATTGCCCTTCTCGTCCTCCCAGCTTGCGCGCCAGGTACCGGTCATCGGAATGAAGGTCTCGTTGGTATCGTGATTGTGCATTTCCGGTCCGTGCCCGGGCCTGGCCTTGCAGTAGCCCAGGTTGAAGCCTTCGCGGATCTTGATCGCGGCCATGCGCGCGGCATGATCACCGACGGGCGAGGTTGCGTTCTCGCCGACGTTTTCCGGCGGCTGGAAGCCGATGACATTGTACAGGATGCGCTCGCAGCCCGGCATCTTGCTGTCGGGCAGGCCGCCGTCGGAACCTTTCAGGTCCTTGAAGCGCGCGACGCGCTTCATCATTTCATCGCGCGAAAGATAACGCCGCGGCAGTTGCTCCATCGTTTCCTCCTTGTCACTAATTTCCCAGCATAGTGCGGCTGATGATCACCCGCATGATCTCGTTGGTACCCTCCAGGATCTGGTGCACGCGCAGGTCGCGCAACACGCGCTCGATGGGGTGGTCGCGCAGATAACCGTAACCACCGTGCAGTTGCAGGCAGCCATTGACCACGTCAAAGCCGGTGTCGGTGGCCAGGCGCTTGGCTTGCGCGGCCAGCCGTGTCGCCGACGGCTCGCCCTCGCCCACCGCCACCGCCGCGCGGTGCAAGAGCAGGCGCGCGGCTTCGATTTCGGTGGCGTAGTCGGCGACGCGAAATTGCAAGGCCTGGAAATCGGCAAGGCGCGACCCGAACTGCTTTCGCTCTTTCATATATTCGATGCTGCGGTCGAGGCTGAATTGCGCGCCGCCTATCGAGCAGGCGCCGATATTAATGCGCCCGCCGTCGAGGCCGGCCATGGCGATCTTGAAACCCTGGCCTTCCTTGCCGATCAGATTTGAAGCCGGCACGCGGCAATTCTCGAACATCACCATGGCGGTGGGCTGCGTCTTCCAGCCGAGTTTTTTCTCTTGCGCGCCATAGGAGAGCCCGGGCGTGCCCTTCTCCACCACGATGCAGGAAATGCCGCGCGGTCCCGCCTCGCCGGTGCGTGCCATCACCACATAGATGTCGGAGACCCCGCCGCCGGAGATGAAGGCCTTGGTGCCGTCGAGCACGTAATGGTCGCCGTCCCGGCGGGCTCTGGTTTGCAGGCTGGCGGCGTCGGAGCCTGAGCCGGGCTCGGTCAGGCAGTAGCTCGCGAAATGCTCCATGGTGCAGAGCCTGGGCAGGAACTTCTTGCGCTGCTCAGGCCCGCCGAAGGCGTCGATCATCCACGCCGCCATGTTGTGGATCGAGATGTAGGCGGCCGTCGAAGTGCAGCCCTGCGCCAGTTCCTCGAAAATGAGTGCGGCGTCGAGCCGGGTGAGCGCAGACCCGCCGACATCCTCCTTTACGTAGATGCCGCCGAAGCCGAGCGCGGCCGCGTTGCGCAAGGCATTGACCGGGAATACCTCGCCCTCGTCCCAGTCGCGCGCATGGGGCATCATCTCGGCGCGGGCAAAATCCCGCGCGGTGGCCTGAAAGGCACGCTGTTCTTCGGTCAGGTCGAAATCCAAGGACGGCTCCGGCTTGCAGCCACGATTATGGACGCGCGCCGCCGTCAGGCAAAGGCGGTTGCCTGGTGGCCCGCAGAACGTCCATGCTGACGGGCTCCACCGATCCCGCGTGAACCGCCATGCTCGAACTTTACCATCACGGATCCTCGGTCTGCGCCGCCAAGGTGCGCTTTGCTCTCGCTGAAAAAGGCATCGGGTGGACAGGTCACTATGTCGACGTGCTCGCCGGCGAGCAGTTCAGCCCTGAATTTCTCGCGCTCAATCCGAAGGCCATGGTGCCGGTCCTCAGGCATGACGGCAAGGTCCTCACCGAGTCGACGCTGGTCTGCGAATACCTGGAAGCGACGTTTCCCGAGCCGGCGTTCTATCCGCGCGATCCTTACAGCGCATACCAGGCCCGACTGTGGACAAAGGCGGTGGACGAGGACCTGCATCCCGCCTGCTCTGCCATCACCTATGTGGTGTCGCACCGCCACACCATTATCCGCAACGGCGTAAAGAGCTTCGCCGACTTCCTCAAGACGCCGTCCAACGAAAGCATCGAGGCGCGCAGGGTAAAATGGCAATGGATCGAACACGGGCTGGACGCGCCCGGCGCCGCCGACCGTATCCGGCTCTACGACCGATACCTGCACAAGATGAACGACACGCTGGCCGAACGCACCTGGCTCGCGGGTGAGGATTTTACCATCGCCGATGTGGCGCTGACGCCCTACGTCAACAGGCTCGCCATGCTCGGGATGAACGCCATGTGGGAGGGCGACCGGCTCCCGCGCGTGGAAGACTGGTTCGCCCGCATCCGTGACCGCTCAACCTTCAAGGCCGCACTCCTCGACTGGATTCCGGATCCCCTCCGCGACGACCTGATTCACAACGGGCGACAATCGTGGCCCGAGGTTCGGCGCATCCTGGCGGCGGCCTGATCCCTGCCCGGATCGGGACTGGTCTCTGCGCCCGGGAGGCGGTAAATGATGACTTTCTGGAGACTACCCCATGGCCCTGAAATACGGCCGCCCGCTTGAGGCGCGCACCCGTTTCACCACCGTCGAGACCGAGGCGCCGGCCGCCGGTGACCGGCTCGACCTGACCGTCCGCATGCGGCGCAACCGGCGCAGCGACTGGACGCGACGCATGGTGCGCGAGCATGTCCTGACGACGGACGACCTGATCTGGCCGATGTTCGTTGTGGACGGAAAGAACGCGCGCCAGCCGGTGCCGTCGATGCCCGGCGTCGAGCGCCTGAGCATTGATGAGGCCGTGCGCGCGGCCGAGCATGCGGCGAAACTGACCATCCCCTGCCTTGCCCTCTTTCCGTACACTGATCCGGCCTTGCGCGATGAACAGGGGAGCGAAGCGCTCAATCCGGACAATCTGGTCTGTCAGGCCATCCGCGCCATCAAGAAGGAAGTGCCGGAGATCGGCATCCTGTGCGACGTGG
>CAZUDR010000287.1:0-4968 GCA_964618715.1 uncultured Undibacter sp.
AGCGAATCCGACAGCAGCAGGCAGCCGGGCAGGAGCCTGGCGATGGTGGCGATGCCGGTCTGGTTGGAGACGTAGCCGGAGGTGAACAGCAGCGCGGCCGGCTTCCGGTGCAGGTCGGCGAGTTCGCGTTCGAGTTCGACCAGCGGGTGATTGGTGCCGGCGATGTTGCGGGTGCCCCCGGCGCCCGTGCCCATGCGCGCGGCGACATCGACCATCGCCCCGATCACCTTGGGGTGCTGCGCCATACCGAGATAGTCGTTGGAGCACCAGATGACGACCTCGCGCGGGCCGTGCGGCGCATGCCAGATGGCGTGCGGGAACCGGCCGGCGATCCGCTCGAGATCGGCAAACACCCGGTAGCGGCGCTCGTCTCTCAGCTTGTACAGGGCTGCAGCGAAAAAACTGTTGTAATTCATGCCTTTGATTTGTCCCCGCGCCCCGGCATGTCCCTTTTTAAAAGCCTTCCAGGGGGTTTGTCGAGGCAATTTGGACGAATTCCAGCCTGCCGCATTGAGCGAGGTCAAGACGCGCGCCGGCGGGGCGGCGAGCCGATTCAGGCCTGTTTCGCCGCGGCGCCGGCGAGAGCGGCGAGATCGATATGGCCGCGCAGGCCGGCGAGCAGAAGGGCGCCGATATGAAGCTGCAGTACGAATTCACCGGACGTAATCAGCCCCGCGAGTTCTGCCGGCGTCGCCAGCCTCAGTTCGATTCCCGGCTCGATCGGCTGCCCGGCGACAGGAGGCCCGGTCTCGACGAAGAACGAGTGGATGCGGTTGGACAGCCGCGCCGTGCAGGGCGCGTATTCGCCGAGCGCATGGACGGCCCGGGCCTCGAGCCCGGTCTCCTCCCGGAGCTCGCGCGTACAGCAGACCTCTGCGGTCTCGCCGGCGTCAAGCGTGCCCGCGGGCAGTTCCCAGGTGAAGCGCTCCAGCGCCGGCCGGAATTGCCGCACGATCGGGATACGGCCGTCCGGCGTCAGCGCAACAATGGCGACGTAATCCCGCTGGTCGACCGCGTGATACAGCGCCGGCTCCGCGCCGCGCGCGAATTCGACCGAGCGCTCGACCACCGTCATCCACGGTGAAATCTCGATCGTGCGGCGCGCTTTGATCTTCGGCCAGTCCCCGGCCATGGCTCTCCGGTCCCGTGTCAGGCCGCGCGCGGTGCCGAGCTCAATCGCACGGTGCGCGGCGGACGCCTGAGATACGTTGTGGCGAACGCGTAGAGGTACCAGCGCAGATAGGCCGGCAGCCAACTGATGACCTGGAAGCGGCTGGCGCCGTGCCTGCGCTCAAACCATTGCGCCGGCACTTCGCCGATGCGCCACCCGAGCCGGTGGCATTTCACCAGCAGTTCGATGGAGTAGCAGAAGCCGCGATCGGATTCGATGACGATCTCGTCGATCACGCGCCGCGAAAACAGCCGGAAGCCGTTGCTCGCATCGTGGGTCGGCAGACGCGCGACGTGATAAAGCGTGAAATTGGCCGTGCGCACCAGCAGCGCCTTCAGCCACGGGCAACCGACCATGCTGCCGCCCGGCATGAAGCGGCTGGCGCAGACAATGTCGCAGCCCTTGTCGGCTTCCGCCACCATGGCATCGAGCATGCCCGCGTTATAGTCGTCGTCGGCGGGAAAGACGAGCGCAAAGGGCGCCGTGCTGGCCCTGAAGCTGGTGAGCACCGCGCCGTGCGCGCCGCGGCCGCGGTTGCGCACGAATTCGACGGCAAGACTGCCAAGCGCGTCCCGGTTGTTGTCGATGGCCGGCAGCGTATCGTCGTCGTCGCTGTCGTAGCCGATCAGCACGCGTGCCGGTGTCGTTGTCTCGCGCATGATCGACTGCAGCGTACGCAGGATATTGGAGCCCTCGTTGTAGACCGGAATGATGATGTCGAGGCGTGGCGTCACAGCCTGGCTTACCGGATCACGTTGGCGCCGCTCAGATGACCCCAGACGTCGACCACCGGCTTGCCCCTGAGGTCGGCCTTCGCGTAGGCGGCATGGGGAGTGCACAGAATCAGAATGTCGCTGCCGGCGACGACCTCGTCGAGCGGCCTGATCTCCGGGTCCGAGGTGACGAAGGGGTCGGTCGTCAGCACCGCGCGCGCGTGTCCGCTCAGCGCTTTCTTGAACTTGTAGCTGAGCGACGCACGGACATCGTCAATCTCCGCCTTGAACGCCATGCCGAGCAGGCCGACGGTCATGTTGCCGAGGTCGAAGCGCCGCCTCAGATTGTCGATCACGTGCAGCACCAGCCCTTCGTTGATCAGCAGTGCGGCGTGGCCGAGGCCGAACTGGTTCCGCGCGAAGGCCGAGAGCTGCATGGTGTCCTTGACGAGGCACGGCCCGGCGGCGAAGCCCGGGCGCGGGATGCTGGCCGCCCGCGGGTAGTTGTGCTTCATCGCCGCCAGCACGCGGCCGTAGTCGATGCCGGCGGACTGGGCGATCAGGTAGAATTCGTTGGTGGCGGCGAACTCGATGTAACGGTACGCGTTGGCAAACAGCTTGGCGAATTCCGCCTCGAGCGGTGTGACGGTCACCACCTCCGGCGCGATCTGCCCGAACAGCCTGGCGGCTTCTTGCTCGGCGTCCGGCGTGGCGCCGCTGACGATCTGCGGCATCGCGCGGAGTTCCTTCAGTCCGTAGCCCTGCACCACGCGCTCGGGACAGAACGCGACCTGCAGCTTGCGGCCTTTCTCCCTCAGATAGCCGGCCAGCCAGTCGGTGGTGCCGGGGAAGACGGTGGAGCGCATCACCACCAGCTGGCCGTCGGCCAGCGACGGCAGCAGCTCGTCTATGCAGTCCTGCACAACCTGGCGCACCGGATTGAGAAACTCGTCGACCGGCGTGCCGATGGTGATGATGACGGGGCCGCTGCGGGAAATCTGCGCCGGCGTATCGGTGAACACCAGCCTGCCGCTAGCCAGCGCCCTGGTCAGCGCGTCCTCGGCGCCGTATTCGATGAACGGCAGCCTGCCGCTCTTCAGTGTTTCGAGGCTCTGCCGGTTGAGGTCGTTGACGTTGACCCGCAGGCCTGCCTCCGCCAGCGCCAGCACCAGCGGAATACCCACGTGGCCGGCGCCGCCGACCACGGTGACGTTGGCATTGTCGATGGTGGTCGGCGTCTTGCCGGCGACTTTGGCACGCGCGGTCATGACGGCTTTTCCCCGCTGGTCAGCACGAATGGACGAAACGGTTTCATGACCCCAAGGTTGAAAATGACATTGTCGATGAAATTATAGAGCGGCAGCAGCGTGCGCGTGCGCGCCGAGGCGACGTAGCGGTAGGCAAGTCCTGCGAGAAAATCTGTCTCGACGCGAAACCCGGCATCGCGAAACACCTGCGCTGCTTCTCCGGCCAGTATCGGCCGCTCGTTCTCGGTCACGCCCACGGGACTATAAAATGGCGAAGCGCGGTCGCGGTAGAGCCACATGAACGGATTCATGCGGTTGGGATCGAAGGCGACGAAGCGGCCGCCCGGCCGGAGCACGCGAAAGGTCTCGGCGGCGAGCCGGCGTGGATCCGGGAAGTGGTGCACCAGGCCCGAGAGTAGCACGCCGTCGAGGCTTGCCGTCCCGAAGGGCAGGTTTTCGGCATCTCCCTCGGTCAGTTCGAGGCCGGGATATTTGGCGCGGCCGAGCGCCACCAGTTTCGGGCTGATGTCGAGACCGATCGCCGCATAGCCTGCCCGGCGCAGCATCTCGGTGAACAGGCCGGAGCCGCAACCGAGGTCGGCGACACGCGCCCCCGAGGGCAGGCCGGAGAGGCGCCCGAAGGCATCGATCAGCCGCGCGTTCGCCTCCGGCGTGAACACATTGTACTCGTCCGCTGCCGCGTGGGCGTCGAAGAAGGCGATCTCCTTGCTCTTGTCCTGTGTGCCAGCCATTTGTGCCATGGCAAATCTTACAGCATCCGAGGCACCGGCAGTGGCGTGATCAGCTGTCCCCTGAAACCTTTCGCCTTCAGCTTCGGCGCCAACTCGTCGGCGATGTGCCATGAGAAGATGACCGCGCAATCTGGCTGATCCTCGAACAGGCGCGCCTCGTCCACCACCGGAATGGTGGTGCCGGGCATGCATTTGCCGATCTTCAGCGAGCCCGGGATTTCGCAGACGTAGTCGATCAGCGCCGAATCGAGGCCGACATAGTTGACCAGAGTGCTCGCCCGTGAGGGTGCGCTGATGCCCGCGATGCGCGCCCCCTTTTCCTTCAGTTCGCCCAGCATCGACAGCAGCCGCAGCTTCGATAGCAGCACGTCATGTGAAAATTTTGCAAGGCGTCTGGCCATGTTTTCCCCGCGCGGCTCTGCGGACAGCATGCGGCGTACGCTGTCCTGCACCGAGTGGCTCCCATGGCGGGCGGCATAGACGCGGATCGAGCCGCCATGGCTGGGGATTGGCCGGGCATGGAAGATCTCGAGGTCATGCATCCCGAAGAGATGCTTGAGGCTCGCCAGCGAATAGTAGCGCAGGTGCTCGTGATAGACGGTGTCGTACTGCAATGTGTCGAGCAGCGGGATCAGGTAATGTGATTCGGTCACGAACACGCCATCGTCCTTGAGCATTTCGACGATACCGTCGACGATGGCGTGCACATCTTCCATGTGAGCAAAGCAGTTTGCCGCCGTCACCAGGCTGACGGGGCCGTGTTCCGCCTTGACCTCGCGTGCCACCTCGATCCCGAAATAGCGCTTCAATGTCGGGATGCCGCGGCTGTTGGCGATGTCGCCGACATCGGTCGGCTCGATGCCGAGCACGCGAATACCCGCCGACTTGAAATTGGACAGCAGCGTGCCGTCGTTGGAGCCGATGTCGACGACGAGATCGTCCGGCCCGAGGCCCAGCATTCCTGCGCTTTCGCGTTGCAGGTCGGCGAAGTTGTCGCGCAGCACGCGCGTGGTGCCGCTGGTGTAGGGATATTCCGGCGGGAAAATGATGACCGGATCGACGGCGAGCCCGAGCTGCACCAGTTC
>CAZUDR010000288.1:0-4962 GCA_964618715.1 uncultured Undibacter sp.
CACGCCCTATGGCGGCGGCACCTGGGCCTCGCGCGCGGCCGGCATCGGCGGCGAGGCGACGTGGCAGGCCGGCAAGGCACTGCGCGCCAACGTACTGGCTGTCGCTGCCAGTATTCTTCAAGCCAAGCCGGACGACCTCGACATCCGCAACAGCGCGGTGGTCGACGCGTCGACCGGAAACGAGCGGCTGCCGCTGGCCGAGCTGGCGCGCATCGCCTATTTCCGCCCCGACACCTTGCCCGCCGGGGTGCAGGCGGAACTGATGGTTACCCGCCACTACGTGCCGCGCGCCTGGCCGTTCGCCTTCACCAACGGGATCCAGGCGAGCTGGCTCGAAGTCGATATCGACACGGGCTTCGTCAGGCTGCTCAAGCACTGGTGCGTCGAGGACTGTGGCACCATCATCAATCCGCAGCTGGTCGACGAGCAGATCCGTGGTGGCGTCGTGCAGGGCATCGGTGCCGCGCTGTTCGAGCATTGCCTCTACGACGAGCGCGGCCAGCTTCTCA
Source organism: uncultured Undibacter sp. (assembly GCA_964618715.1). Taxonomy (GTDB): domain Bacteria; phylum Pseudomonadota; class Alphaproteobacteria; order Rhizobiales; family Xanthobacteraceae; genus Pseudolabrys. The sequence goes on from CAZUDR010000288.1 coordinate 510, forward strand.
ACGGCAACATGGCTGACTACCTGGTGCCGATGGCGGCCGAAATGCCGGACATCGAATGCGGGCACTGCGTCTCGCCGACCAAGGACTCGGAACTTGGCGCCAAGGGCGCCGGAGAGGCCGGCACCGCCGGCGCGCCGGGCAGCGTGATGAACGCGATCAACGACGCGCTGCGACCGCTCGGCGCAAAGCCACTTACCGACATGCCGTTCACGCCGGAGAAGATTCTGAAAGCGCTGGGCAAGGTGTGACTACTTATCCCTCCCCCGCTTATGGAGAGGGATAAAGAAGAGTCAGTCGACGAACGCCAGCATCCGCCCGCAGACGATCACCGACAGCCACAACGCAATCGACAGCGCGCCCGCCATGCGCAGGCTCGGCGGCGGCGTGACGCCGACGTCGCCCTGCGCTGCTTCCCATTGCAATGCATGGTGCAGCAGCCATGCATTGGTGAGCGCGCAAACGATCAGCGCTATCTTCACCCAGAACAGTCGCAGCCCGGCATATTCGACGGCGCGCACCGAAAACAGGAAAAACCCCGCGGTCACAGCGAGACAAAAACCCGCAACCGCGACCGGCAACAGCACGCGGGCCAGCACGCGAATCGGAAACTCGCGCCGCCATCCGATCAGTCGCAGGTCGAGCGGAATGATCGCACCGAACAGGAGCGCAATGCCGGTGATGTGCGCCGTGTTGACGGCGGCATAGGTCCAGCGCGCATGCCGCAGCCAGGCGGCCGGCGCCCAGTCCTGCAGCGCCGTGAGCGCATCGACGAGCATTCAGCTGCGGTCCGAACTAGTCCCTGTCCGGATACAGATTAAACAGCTTGCCCTTGATGATGACGCGCTCGGCCTTCATCACGCGCTTGCTCTTGTCGGTGGCGCGGTGGCCCTGGAACGTTGCCTCGACCCCTTTGACCAGCATCGAGTCCTTCAGACCGGCGCGCGCATTGCGCCAAGGCTGGCCGACCTCGACCGTCCAGTCTTCATTTTTTGCATTGACCGTCAGCAGGCCGTGGGGGTTGCCGAGCCTGGCCGTCCTGATGACGCCAGTCAGTTCGAAGTTTTCGCCTTCGGCCCACGTCCAGCCGTGGTGGGCAAGTCCGCTTGTCGCAAACACGGCTCCGCCCAGCAATGCGGCTGCGCCGCAAAGCGCGATGAAGCGACGTCTGATCACCATGGATCGATCTCCCGATTTTCGCAGCGTCAAACCGGCTGGTTTCTACCCGCACTCGGTTGCATCAATGCGGCGGCCCGGTCCACTATCACACAAAATTGACCACGGTTCGGGAGGACCCAAGACAATGAACATCAAGGTCGGCAAGGAAGCGATCGCCGAAGCCTCCGAGAAGCTGTCCAACTGGGGGCGCTGGGGCAAGGATGACCATATTGGCACACTCAACCACGTCACCCCGGAGGACATCGTCAAGGCGGCAAGCCTGATCCGCACCGGCAAGGTGTTCGCGCTCGGCATCCCGCTCGACAGAACCGGTCCGCAGACCGGGCTTTTCGGCGGTCGCTTCAACCCGATCCACCAGATGCTGGCGACCGGTACCGACGCCATTGCCGGGCAGCAGGACTGGAACAAGATCCGCTACGCCGACGATACGATCATGCTGTGCGTGCAGGGCGCCACCCACTGGGATGCGCTTGGCCACATCTTCTACGAGGACAAGGCCTATAACGGCCACGATGCCAAGCTGATCGACTCGCGCGGCCTCTCCGTGCTCGGCATCGAGCATTCCAGGAACAAGATGGTCGGTCGCGGCGTGCTGCTCGACATCGCGCGTTTTCGGGGCGTGAAGTGGCTGAAGGACGGTGAAGGGATCTCCAACGACGAGCTCGACAAGTGCGCCAAAAACCAGAATGTCGAGATCCGCAAGGGCGACTTCGTCATCGTCCGCACCGGACAGATGGAGCGCTGTCACGAGGAAGGCGAATGGGGCGGTTACGCCGGCGGCGACGCGCCCGGCGTGAAGTTCGAAAACTGCTACTGGTGCCAGGACAAGCAGATCGCCGCCATCTGCACCGACACCTGGGGCGTGGAAGTGCGGCCGAACGAGACCAGGGACGCCAACCAGCCCTGGCACTGGGTGGTGATCCCGGCCATGGGCCTGTGCATGGGCGAGATCTTCTATCTCAAGGAGCTGGCCGAGGACTGCGCGGAGGACGGCATCTACGAGTTCTTCTTCTGCGGCCCGCCGCTGGTCATCACCGGCGGCACCGGCAGCCCGATCAATCCGCAGGCGATAAAGTAGGGCCTTGCGCGGCCACGAAACCAGGCGTCACGCCCGGGCTTGTCCCGCGGGTCCACGCCTTTAAGCTGACGCGCAAAGCAGGACGTGGATGGCCGGGCCAGGCCCGGCCATGACGAAAACAAACTACAACGGGAGTTCGTCATGCCCCGCTGGCTCAAGCGTGGAATGGACGCAAGCGCGATCAAGGAAGCCGACGCGAAGGTGCGCCAGACGGTGGAAAGCATCCTTGCCGACGTCGATGCGCGCAAGGATACCGCCATCCGCGAATTGTCGGAGAAGTTCGACAAGTGGTCGCCGAAGGATTTCCGCCTCGGCGCGCAGGAGATCGAGCGCGCCATCGCGCAGGTGCCGAAGCGCGACCTCGACGATATCAAGTTCGCGCAGGCGCAGGTGCGCAATTTCGCGCAGAAGCAAAAGGACACCATGCACGACCTCGAGGTGGAGACCCTGCCCGGCGTCGTGCTCGGCCACCGCCACATCCCGGTCAACTCCATCGGCTGCTATGTGCCGGGCGGGCGCTATCCGATGGTCGCCTCCGCCCACATGTCGATCGTCACCGCCAAGGTCGCGGGCGTGAAACGCATCATCGCCTGCGCCCCGCCGTTCAGGGGCGGGCCGCATCCGGCCATCGTCGCGGCCATGCATTTCGGCGGCGCCGACGAGATCTACGTGCTCGGCGGCGTGCAGGCGGTTGCCGCCATGGCGCTCGGCACCGAGACGATCGACCCGGTCGACATGATCGTGGGTCCCGGCAACGCCTATGTGGCCGAAGCCAAGCGCCAGCTGTTCGGCCGCGTCGGCATCGACCTGCTGGCCGGCCCGACCGAGACGCTGATCATCGCCGATGACAGCGTCGACGGCGAAATCTGCGCCACCGACCTGCTCGGCCAGGCTGAGCACGGGCCGACCTCGCCGGCCGTGCTGATCACCAATTCGGAGAAACTCGCGAAGGAGACGATGGCGGAGGTCGAGCGGCTGCTGTCCATCCTGCCGACGGCGGATGCCGCCGGCCAGGCGTGGAAGGACCACGGCGAGGTCATCGTCTGCGAAAGCGAACAGGAGATGATCGCCGAGGCCGACCGTGTTGCGTCCGAGCACGTGCAGGTAATGACGCGCGACCCGGACGTCTTCCTTAACGGCATGAAGAACTACGGCTCCCTCTTCCTCGGCCCGCGCACCAATGTGGCCTATGGCGACAAGGTCATCGGCACGAACCATACGCTGCCGACCAAAAAAGCCGCGCGCTACACCGGCGGCCTGTGGGTCGGCAAGTTCCTCAAGACCTGCACCTACCAGAAGGTGCTCACCGACGAGGCCAGCGCCATGATCGGCGAATACTGCTCGCGGCTCTGCGTGCTGGAAGGCTTCCTCGGCCACGCCGAGCAGGCCAACATCCGCGTCCGCCGCTACGGCGGCCGCAATGTCCCTTACGCTCAGGCGGCGGAATGATGAAAACGGTGACCCGCGCGGGGATTGTGGTGCTGACACTGCTCGGCACCGGCCCGGCACTGGCGCAGAGCGACGACCTCGTCGACCTGATCGCCGAAGCCTGTGCGCCGTGTCATGGCGAACAGGGTATTGCCAAGTCGGTCGACGTGCCGAACCTCGCCGGCCAGCACAACGTGTATCTCTACAACCAGCTGCGCGCCTTTCGCGCCGGCAAGCGGCCGCACAAGGAAATGCTCTTCATGAGCCGGCAGATGACCGACGCGGATATGCGCGCGATCGCCGACTATTATTCCAGCCTGCCACCACGCTGAGCCCTCGACCGACCGGAGCCGCCCGTGGACCTCACGCCCACCGCATCCTTCCGCCTTGACGGCCGGCGCGCTCTGGTGACCGGCGGCGGGCGCGGCATCGGGCTGACCGCCGCGTCTGCCCTTGCGGAGGCCGGGGCGCATGTCACGCTCGCCGCCCGCACATCGAAGGAAATCGAGGAGGCGGCCGGGGCCATCCGCGCCCGGGGCCAGCAGGCCGACGCGCTGACGCTGGACGTCACCGACATCGATGCCGTGCGCAAGGCCCTGGCCGGGCGCGAGCCGTATCAGGTTCTGGTCAACAATGCCGGCACCAACCGGCCGAAGATGCTGCCCGACGTCACCGTCGAGGACTTCGACGTTATCATGGCGCTCAATGTCCGTGCCGCGTACTTCATGGCGCAGACCGTCGCGCTCAGGCTGCTTGAGGCCGGGCTACCCG
>CAZUDR010000289.1:0-523 GCA_964618715.1 uncultured Undibacter sp.
CGGCACCGCCGGCGCCGCCACGCGGCAGAAGTCGCCGCCGGTGCGGCCGCGCCGGCTGTCGCATGTGTTGGTCTTCACCCGCGACATCGACGCCTCGATGGAATTCTATGCGCGCAACTTGGGCCTACGGCTGTCCGACCGCGCCGGCGACCTGGTTGCCTTCATGCACGGCATCCACGGCAGCGATCATCATCTGCTGGCGCTGGTGAAATCCTCCGCGCCCGGTTTCCATCATTGCAGTTGGGACGTGGCCAGCATCGGTGACATCGGGCTCGGCGCCATGCGCATGGCCGACAAAGGCTGGACCAAGGGCTGGGGCCTCGGCCGCCACGTGCTCGGTTCCAACTACTTCCACTACGTACGCGACCCGTGGGGCAGCTTCTCGGAGTATTCCTGCGACATCGACTACGTCCCCAGGGACGTGCGCTGGAGTCCTCCGGCCGGGGGGCGGGGGGAGGCCGGCGGGCGCGGGCGCGCGGGCGTGGCGAGCGAGGTCGCGAACGACTCCGAGGGGGGGGCGCGG
>CAZUDR010000289.1:533-4924 GCA_964618715.1 uncultured Undibacter sp.
ACTCCTTCTATCTCTGGGGCCCGGACGTGCCGCGCGAGTTCACGATCAACTACGAGGGCGGGGAGAGCTGACGCCTGCCGGCGCGCCCGCGGGTTAACCATACGGGGCCGCATTTCCGCCCGTGACGAAGCATCCGGCCGGCGAAGATTGCGCGGGCTGGTTGCCTTCCGGTATCGTGTTGCAGACGGGTTGTGACGGGTGAGGGGCCACGCGAAGGCGCGTGGAAATTAAATGACGACGCCGATTGTCCAGCTGCGGCCGCAGTCCCAGGCCGACGTTTCTCCGCAGCCAGCCGACCTCGAACGGTTCCGCCTCAGAAATTTTGTCGACAAGCTCGAACAGAGCGGCGAACTCGATGTGATGCCGGAGCCGGTCGATCTGGCGGACATCGCGGCGGGCCTCGACGGCAATCCGAAAGCGGTGCTGTTCCGCAAGTCCGGCCCGGAGCAGACCGAACTGGTCGGCAACGTCATGGGCTCGCGGCGGCGGCTGGCGCTGGCCTTCGACACCAACGAACGTGATCTGCTGGCCGAAGTCCTCCGGCGCGTCGAACAGCCGATCGCGCCGATCGAGGTTTCAAGCGGCGCCGCGCCGGTGCATCAGGTCGTGCTGACGGGAGACGCCGCCGACTTCACCCAGCTGCCGGTGCACCTGCAGCACGGCGACGACGGCGCGCCCTATATCTCGGCCAGCATCGACGTGACCCGCAGCTTCGACGGCAAGCGCCGCAACGTCGGCTACCGCCGCCTCATGCTGCGCGGCCGTCGCGAGGCCGGCATGGATCTGGTGGCGCCGAGCGATCTGCGCATCATGTATGGCGAATTCGTCAAGCACCGTGAGCGGATGCCGGTCGCCTTCGCGCTCGGTTCGCATCCGGCCGACGGCGTGGCCGCGGCCTGCACGTGGGGCGGTGCCGACGAGATGGCGATCGTCGGCGCCCTGCGCGGGGCGCCTGTGCCGCTGGTGCGCGCGGTGAGCATCGATGCCCTGGTGCCTGCCGACGCCGAGATCGTGCTGGAGGGCTATCTCGACGAAAACGGCTGGAGCGAGCCGGAGGGACCTTACGGCGAGTTCCTCGGCTATTGCGGACACCTCAAGACCAATCCGGTGTTCCATCTCACCGCCATCACCATGCGGCGCGACGCGCTGTTCCAGACCGTGACCATCGGCGGCCGTTTTCTCGACATGACCGATACCGCGCATCTCAACACGGTGCGTACGGAGACCGCCGCGTGGGCGGCCTTGCGCACCGCCGTGCGCGAGCCGCTGGCGCTCTTCGCCACGCCGGCGAGCGGCGGCGTCTACAACCTGCGGCTGGCGTTGCGCCAGCGCTATCCCGGCGAAGCGCGCAACGCCATCGCCGCGGTGTTTGGTTATGCCGCCGAGGTCAAGAACATCTTCGTGGTCGACGGTGACATCGACATCTTCTCCGATGCGCAGATGGAATGGGCGCTCGCCACCCGCTTCCAGGCCGACCGCGACCTGGTGGTGGCGAGCGGTTTTCGCGCCATCCCGCTCGACCCGTCGCTGCGCGGCGGCCGCACCGGCGCCAAGTCCGGCTTCGATCTCACCTTCCCGTTCTCACCCGGCGGCCACGACGAGGCGCGTGTACCGGTGCCGCCGCACTTCGACGCATCGCGCGGCCTGACCGTGCGCCAGGCGCTCGACGAAGGCCCGCAGAGCTTCCGCGACCTCATGGAGGCGACCGGAAGCCGGGACGGCCGCGACGTGCTGATCGCGCTCGATGCGGTCCGCGGCGAAGTCGGCCTGGAGCGGCTGCCGGACGGCCGGTACCGGCTGCGGCGTCAGGGCCAGGAATGATCGATGTCCGGCGTTGCGCCGTCGCCTGCGCCACGCTGCTGATCGCGTGCCTGCTGTCGCTCCTGCCCGCTGCCGCCGCCGACAAGGTGCGGCTGAGCCTCGCTGACAAATCCGATCCGGCCTATCTGCCGTTCTTTGTAGCCATCGACAAAGGCTACTACCGCAACCTCGGGCTCGACGTCAGCGTCCTGTACGTCGGCGGCGGCGTCGCCGTGCCGGCGCTGCTGTCCGGCTCGCTCGAGTTCACCACCTCGACCGGTTCGGCAATCACGGCCATTCTCAAGGGTGCGCCGCTGAAGGTGGTGATGAACCTGTCCGAACGGGTGCCGTGGAAGCTGTGGGCGACCAGGGCCGGGATCAGGACGCTCGGCGACCTCAAGGGCAAATCGGTCGGTATCCAGACGCGCGGCGACCTGTTCGAAATGTCGATGCGCAGCGCACTGCTGGACGCGGGCATGGACGGTGATGCGGTGCGCTATGCGCAGCTCGGCTTTGGCAGCGCGTCGCGCATCGCGGCGATCAAGCAGGCCCTGCTGCCGGCGGTCATGCTCACCAACCTGGAGGAACGCATTCTGCGGGAGCGTGACGCGGTCGGTCAGGCCCATGTTCTGATCGATCTCACCCGGACCATCCGCGCCCCCAACAACGGTCTTGCCGTGTCCGACAAGATCCTCGCCAGCAATCCTGCGCTGGTCGAACGCATGCTGCGCGGCACGCTGATGGCGGTCGAGTTCATCAGAACGCACCGTGCGGAAGCACTGCGCGTGATGCAGGACCATGCGCCCGAGCTGTCACTGGACGTTCTCGGTGGCGCCCTCGATGAAACCGCGGCGAATTACCTGGGCAACGGTATGGCTTCAGAGGCCGCGTGGAAATCGGAGATAGGGATTCGCGCTGCCATTGTCGGCCTGGCACCGGACAAGGTGCCGCCCGTCGACAAGGTGGTCGACTACGCCCTGGTCAGGCAGGCTTCGCGGCGTCTCGAGGCAGATGGCTGGCAGCCGTCCAGATAGCGATTGCCGCGGCCGCAAGGATTTCGTCGTCGCCCCCGCGGGCAAGGACGTTCTTATTCCGTCGCCAGCTTGACAGTTTCACCCGGCTTCAGCCGGTCCTTCGGACCGAGGCCGTTGAGAATGCGGAAGCGCTCGAGCTTGTTGCCGGACACCGCCATGCGGCGGGCCAGGCTATGGACATTGTCGCGCGGACCGACGGTGACGATCTTGACCCGCAACGGCCTGACCTGCTCGGCTTCCTTCAGGCTCATGCGGCGGAAGCTCAACACCGATTCCCGGAATGAACGGTCGGCTTCGATGGTGAGGACCTTGGCGGCGAAGATGAAGCGGTAGACGTCGCTGCCGAAGCGCACGGCAAACAGCCGGAACGACCATTCCCGTCCGCGGGCGACCGCCGTCGCCGCCTGGAAGCCGCTGACGGTAAAGGCCTCCAGGGTGGTCGGATCGACGCGCTCCATCCAGCCGGAATTGAGGTAGTCGGGCAGTGACTGCTCGGCGGGCACGCTGACCACGTCGAGCCGCATGGCCTCTTCGCCGCCATCCTTCAGGCCGAGGACCGCCCGCGCGGTATTGTCGAGCGAAAAGCCGGGAGGCGCCACGAAAGTGAAGCCGAGCGTGGGGTGCAGGAAACGGCGGTCGCGCACGAAGCCCTCGCTCGGATCATCGCCGTACACCATGCCGTCGAGTGCGGCGAGATACTGCCTGCGGTCGCGCTCGCCGGTGCCGGGGCCGCTGAACTGGCGGGCGTTGGCGAGCGCATTCTGCACGCGCTCGGGTGTCGCCGGATGGTTGGACAGGAAGTCGACGGTCTGCGCGGTGTCGCCTGCGCCCGATTTCTTCACCCCGGCATTGCGCTGCATGTCGGTCAGAAAACGGGCAGCCCCGAAGGGATCGAATCCGGCACGTGCGGAGATGCCGACGCCGATCCCGTCGGCCTCGAATTCCTGCGCGCGCGAGAAGCTGGCCAGCGCGAGCTTCGACTTGGCCAGCGCCAGCGCGCCCATTTGCGGGTCGCCGAGCACGTCGCTGACCACGTTGCTGACCAGCGCGGCCTGCCGTGCCTGGTCCTCGCGGATGGCGGCATGGCGCGCGATCACGTGACCCATTTCGTGCGACAGCACCGAGGCAAGCTCGGAGCGGTCGTTGGCCAGGGCTATCAGTCCGCGGGTGACGTAGAGATCACCGTTCGGCAGGGCGAAGGCGTTGATCGACGGCGAGTTGAGGATGATGACCTTGTACTTCAGTTCGGGTCGCTCGGACGCCGCGGCGAGGCGCGTCACGGTCTGTTCGATCATCGCCTGCAGGTTCGGGTCGGTATAGACGCCGCCATAGGAGGCGAGGATGCGCCGGTGCTCGCGCTGCGCCGCCGTCGACAGGCCGGTGTGCGCACTCGGCAGGGGCAGAGTAAGCGAGATCTGGCGAACATTGTTGTCGACCGAGCCGGCGCAGCCGCCCATCAGCGCAGCGAGCGCCAATGCGATGACGCACAGTCGTGTTGCCGGGGGAGTCGTGGTCCTGGCTGTCATACTCACTGAATCAACTCGATCTGTTCGGGCC
>CAZUDR010000290.1:0-4902 GCA_964618715.1 uncultured Undibacter sp.
TAGCCGGCGCCGTTCCTGATGATGTGCCCGCAGGCCGGGAAGGGGAAGTGGTAGGCCTCGACCAGCATGCGGTCGGCCGCCGCGCGGTCGAGCATACGCCGGCGCGCCTGCGCCGCCATTGTACCGTCCATGTCGAATGTCGGCTGCCAGTCGGGATGGCGCACGAAAAGATACGGGTTGCGCGCGGTATCGCTCATCACCAGCAGTGACTGGTTGCCGGAATGCACGGCAAAGGCGGTATGTCCCGGAGTGTGGCCGTAGGCCGGAATTGAGACGATGCCGGGTGCCACTTCGTCACCCGGCCGGAAGTGGCGCACTTCGCCTGCAAGGTCGCGGAAGATGCGGCGCGCGTTGAGAAAATACCGGTGCACCTTGTCGGTGAAACGCCCCATATTGGAGTCGTCCATCCAGAACGTCCATTCCGGCTCCGGTACCCGGATTTCCGCATTGGGAAAGACCTTGTCGCCGTCCTTGGTCTTGATGCCGTCGATGTGGTCGGGATGGAAATGCGAGATGACGATGGTGTCGATATCGGCGGGCGTCGCGCCGGCAACCCGCAAATTGTCGAGCATGACGCCGGCCGTGTCGGTAATCTGCCCGGCCGTACCGGTGTCGATAAGGACAAGCTGCGTTCCGGTGTTGACCAGCAGGGCGGTGAAGGTCACTGGCAATACGTCGCGGGGAAGGAAGGCGTCGGTCAGTGCCTTGTTGACCTCGGTGCCTTCCGCGTTGCGTACGAACTTGTCGTCGATGGGGACAAACCAGGTGCCGTCATAGAGCGCGGTGAGCTGGTAGTCGCCGAGCGGATAGCGGTAGACGCCGGGGCCCTGTACCGTCGCCTTGTCCAGTGCGCCGGCGGGCCGCGTGAGCGCGGCGCCGGCGGCAGAGAGCGCGGCGCCGGTCAGTACGGTACGGCGTGACAGCGCGGCCATTATGAGTTCCTCCCGCAAGACCGGTGACCGATACGCAACACCGCGGACCTTGTCGCTATTCGTCGCGCGTTGCGGTGATGAATTTCAAGGATAGATGCGCCAGGCGCTTTGGTCGATTGCCGGGAACCATTATTGTCGCCGCAGCGCAGGGGACGGGGAGGACGTGGATGCGATGGCTGACTGTGCTGGCGGCGCTGGTGGCCGGCAGCTGCTCGACCGACCCGGGCCCGAGCCGGGCCGAGCTCAAGGCACAATGGGAGGCGCAGAACGTCTATCCGAAAAACTACAAGGACGATCTGCTTGCCTTTTTCCGAACCTATCTCAACGATCCGACACGCGTCCGCGCCGGCGCGGTGTCGCCGCCGGTACGCAAGAATGTCGGTGGCGGTGAGCGCTACGTCGCATGCGTTCGCTACAACCCGCGCGGCAGCGACGGTAAATACTCCGGCATCAAGACCGGGGCCGCCATCTACGTTTCGGGAAAGCTGGATCGCCTGCTCGACAAGCCGGAAGAAGCGCGCGGCTACTGCCAGGACGCAAAGTTCGCCGCATTTCCGGAGCTCGGCAGGCTGACGCGCTGACGCGCGCCACCACTCCGGCCAGCGGCACGGCAACAGGTCGAATATGGAGGCCTTAAGTAAGCGCGGGCGCCGCGGTCACTTGACCTTGAGATTCTCCGCGGAGGTCTTTCCGCGATTTTCGACGAGCTCGTACTGAACGACCTGACCTTCGTTCAGCGTATTGAGGCCGGCACGTTCAACCGCCGAAATGTGCACGAACACATCCTTGCCGCCTTCCTGCGGCTGGATGAAGCCGTACCCCTTCGTGCCCTGCGGCATGCTGCTTCTCCGAGGTATTGCAACGCAGACAGTCTGACACAGTCCGCAATACCCGAAAAGGTCGCTGTCGCCGGGTAGCTGCCTATTTTCGGGGCGTCTGCGGCGAGGCTTTGCGTGGTGCCGGGTGAGGGATTTGAACCCCCGACCAACGGTTTACAAAACCGCTGCTCTACCACTGAGCTAACCCGGCGCCTCGGGGAACCCGAGAGCTATCAGCGTCGCCGGATCGCCACAAGCCGGGAAGCTGGTGCATCCTCCGACACATCGGCGGCAAGTCCAGGGCACGGGCGACGGGGCAATTGTGCCGTTCAGAAGGCGACCGCCAGCTGTTCGCCAACGTCAATCAGGGGCGCGGCCGGTTTGGGTACGGCAAGCTGCCGGATGAGCCTGCCGTGGCGGGAGGTCTCGCCGGGCGGCGAAGGTGATCGGCGGCATCCGGATGCCGGCGGGCCTCATCGCCGGGAGTCGTCAGCCGTGTGATGAATTCTGAGCGACACGGTTCGAGGTCGTCGTACCGCCGATGACAGTTCTTGCGTGGTGCGGAGACCGGCAAGCGGACGAGAGCCGATTAACTTTAATGATGCGGCCACCGTGACGGCGAATGCCGTTCCCGGACTCGATCAGCCGAGCCGCAGCATGCGGCATTCCGGCGCGCCACGAATTAATGTTACCCGGCGAATGGACAAGGCAGTCCGACGCATTCGTATAAAATGCGATCAATTAAGTTATTTCCTTGCGGGAGCGTTCAGCCGGATGCGCGCACCAATCGCCATTGCCTTGTCCGCGGCCGCCGTCCTCGGCGGCATCGGCGTTGCGCGCGCGAGCGACATTCCCCGCTTCGGTTCCGGCTATTACCCGGGCGGTTATCCGCCGATCGGTCACCGCGCCGTGCCGTATGTGTTCTACGACTTCGAGCCGGGGATCACCGTGCGTCCCTATTGGCTGCCCCCCTGGGGTAACCGCCGTTATTACCCGCGCCGTCGCGACCTTCCGCGCAATTACGTGCGCCGCCATCACGTGCACGCGAACGCCCGTCGTCCGCGCCCGGCCGAGCCATACTACCGGTACTGGTCGACCGGTCCGGACATCGTGGAAGAAGCCGCGCCCGGTTACGCGCCTTACGCGCCACCACTGCCGCCGTACCGGCCCGGCTACTTCGGCCCCTGACAACCGCCGCCCCGACGAGGACGAATGACCCGTACCTTTCACACTCTTGCACTGCTCGCGTTTTGCGCGGCTGTCCTGCCGCCGTCTTCGGTGGCCCACGCGCAGTGGTACTACACGCCGTCCGCACCGGCGGCCCGGCCGGCGCCGCTCTATCCCTATCAGGTGCAGCCCGGTCAGCCCTACGCGATCGAGGTGGCACCCGGCGCCTATGTCATTCAGCGGCCAACGCAACGCATCCCTGCCTACGCGCAGCCGAAATCGCCTCCGCCAAAGCGGCAAGTGCGTGAGACTCGCGCGCAGAAATTCGATCGTCCGCCCAATCCGCCTGACCGCGGGCTGATCGAGGAACTGCGAGAACGCAAGATCAAGAGCAAGGTCGTGCACACCAAAAAAATCGTGCGCGAGAAGCCCATCGTGATCGAGACGAAGCGCGTGGTCGACGACCCGCCGCGGGTGGTCGAGCGCTATCACTTCGTTGACGATCCGCCGCTGCCGCCTCAACCGCCGGGGCAGGGGCAGGGACATGCCAGCCGTGAGCCCGGTCCGCTCATTGGAGACGGCCGGCGTGTAATTCACGCCGATGCCGTGGTCACCATCTTCGGACCCGACCGCATGAGCATTCAGCTGACGCGCCGCGGTGGCAACTTCGAGCCGCTGGCGCTGGGTGATGACGAGGCATTGGCTCGCTCGGAGAAGAAATAGTCCGGCTGACAGTTAGCGGGACGCGAACGGCGGGTGGGGGCCCGCCGTTCGCATTTTTCAGGACGGCTATTGCGATTTGGCCAGCGCGCGGCTGGCAATGTAGAGCGACAGCGCGGCGGCGTTCGACACGTTCAGGCTCTTGATCGCTCCCGGCAGGTCGATGCGCGCCACCCGGTCGCAGGTTGCCCGGGTCAGCTGACGCAGACCCTTGCCCTCGGCGCCGAGCACGAGCGCTATCGGCGCACGGAACGCGATGTCGGCCAGGTCCGCGTCGCCGCCTGAATCGAGTCCCACCAGCAGGAAGCCGCGCCCGCGCAGCGCCTCCATGCCGCGCGCAAGGTTCTGCACTGTCACCAGCGGCACCAGCTCGAGCGCGCCGGAGGCTGCCTTGGCCAGCACGCCGGTGGCCTCGGGACTGTGGCGTGCGGTGGTGATGATCGCCGTGACCGCGAATCCCGCGGCCGAACGGAGGATGGCGCCGACATTGTGCGGGTCGGTGATCTGGTCGAGCACGAGCACGATACCGTCCGGCGCCAGATCCTCGATGCCGGGCGCGGAGAGCGGGTCGGCCTCGGCCAGCAGCCCCTGATGGACAGCGTCGGGGCCCAGGCGCGCATCAATCGCATCGGGACGGACCAGTTCCGGCGAAACCGGTAACGCTATGCCGTCATCGGCCAGCCGGCGCATGGCGTTTTCGGTCGCCAGAATGCGGTGGAATCGGCGGGCGGGGTTTTGCAGCGCGGCCGTCACGGTATGCCAGCCGTAGAGGATCGCCGGGCCGTCCGTGCGGAGCGGGGATGGCCGGACCGGTCCGCGCGGGCGCCGGAGCGGCCTGTTCCGCGGCCGGCGGTCCTGCGGGCTGCGCTGCCAGGGTTTGCGAGCCATGCCGGTTCATCCCATGCAGCCCGCACCTTGGCAAATTGCCGGAGCGGGCGCGACGTTTTGGCCTCGCTCCATTGACTTCGCGGGGGTGGCTGACCATAAAACGCGCAAATCCCGACAGGCGGCGCCGTTTGTCTTGACGCGACGAGACGGCGTGCCGTTTGAGAAGGGGGAATGTCCCGAGCGGCAAAGGGGGCGGACTGTAAATCCGCTGGCTTACGCCTTCGTAGGTTCGAGTCCTACCTCCCCCACCATTCCTGCTTGGCATCCGTGAAAAAGTCCCTCGGCTTCGCCTCGGTGTACTTTTTCCCGAGTTGATGCGGTCAAATCAGCCCTTGGGGCGGCCCGGCGGGCTGATTTGGCTCCCTGTCTTGGCGATC
>CAZUDR010000291.1:0-4900 GCA_964618715.1 uncultured Undibacter sp.
CCTCGGTGTTGATGGCCCGGTAGTCGTCGGCGGGCACGCCGGACATCGCGTGGGCGATGCCGGCGGAATGGACGACTGCATCGACATCCGCAAAGGCGGCCGACAGGTTCTGCGGGCGCGCCAGGTCACCGATGACGGCGCTGTCACACTGCAGTGCAAAGTCCGAAGGGCGCCGCAGCAGCGCGCGAATTTTGTAGCCCCGCTTCGGCAGCTCGCTCATCAGGTGCCGGCCGATGAATCCCGTCGCGCCGGTCAGGGCGATTGTTTTCATGGCGCAGGCTCTCCGGAAACCGGTCGGTGGCAGCAACCAACCTTGCCCCGGTGAATCTGAATCCGCAACGCCGGCCCGGTCAGGCCGAGAACACGAACCGCGTGCCCACCGCCGAGTGGATGACCCTGTCACCAAGCGCGTCGCGGGCGAGGTCGTAGAAGCGGTCCCCGGTGCAGTGGCCGACGATCAGATGATCCGGATCGATGGCGCGGAACTCGTCGATCGTGCGCCTGATGTAGTCGTCGCCGAGCGGCGGGACGATGTGGAAGCCGCCCAGCACGGCGTGCACCCTGTCGGTCCTGGCCGCCTTCATCGCCTGGCGCACGGCGTTGATGACGCCGCGGTGGCTGCACGAGGTCAGCACCACCAGGCCCTTGCCCCTGACCACGTAGCTGGTGGCGATCTCGTGATCGAAGTCGTCGGTGATGTAGTCGCCGGTGTTCTTCGCCGCCGGCATGGCCTCGGGAAAACAGCCGAAGCCGTCGAAGATGCCGACGATCTCCTTCGTCGGCTGCAGGGGCTGCTCGAACGAGGTCTGGCCGATGCGGCCGGTGGT
Organism: uncultured Undibacter sp.; assembly: GCA_964618715.1. Taxonomy (GTDB): domain Bacteria; phylum Pseudomonadota; class Alphaproteobacteria; order Rhizobiales; family Xanthobacteraceae; genus Pseudolabrys. The sequence goes on from CAZUDR010000291.1 coordinate 828, forward strand.
GAAGCCGTGGCCGGCAATCAGCGCCGGTTCCGACGCCATCATCAGCGAAAGTTTTGAATCGACGATGGCCTTGCGGTCGAGCGCGCCGAAGTTGCCGCCCGCGTTGCGGCGCAGGCAGAAGCAGTCCTCGCCGCCGACGTAGAACGGCAGCTTCGTCTTAAGCGATCCGCCGTGCGCGTTGAGAAAGCCGACCATGCCGCCGAAATGGTCGTAATGGCCGTGGCTCAGCACCATGGCGTCGAAGCGCGCCGGATCGACGCCAAGGATCTCCATATTGTTGAGCAGCACCTCCGGCGTGTAGCCGAAATCGATCATCACATGGCGCGTCTCGTCGCCGCGCCGCGATTCGCAATGCATGGCGAGGCCCCACTCGCCGCGCAACGCGGTGCGCGGCGGCCGGTCGGGCCTCGTGTTGCCGCCAGCCCGCTCGGCGGCGAAGCCGTCGCGCTCCTGCCCCGGCACGAACTGGATGACGACGTTGTCGGTGACGATGCGCACGCCCAGCCAGTCCACCTCCGGCACCTTGCCCCCGAGCACGGGGGCGGCCTCGGCCTTCTGTTGCGCCAGCATGGCGCCGACCACGGCGGCAACGAAACCGGCACCGCCGGCGCAGAGCGTGCCGGCGGCAGGCATGAACGTGGCGGCCGGGTCGACGGCGCAGGGTCCGAACAGCATGCGGGGGGATCCTTCGGCGAGACGTATTCAGGGAATGATATGCGTTCCGCGGCGCGTTTGTCCAACGCCGTCGTGGCCCGGATTATTTCGCCGCCTGCACCCCCGCCAGAAATTCCCTCACCGCGTCAACCGCGCCATGGTCATCAAGATCGACATGGTTGCCACCGGCAAAGCGGACAAAGCGCTTCGGTTCGTTGGCGAGCGCGAACAGCCGTTCGCCGAAGCGGATCGGCACCACGCGGTCGCGCGCGCCGTGCAGCACCAGGATAGGCGCGGTCACCCTGGGGATGCGCAGGTCGGAGCGGAAGGAGTCCCTGATCAGCCAGCGCACCGGCACGAAGGGATAGGCGGAGGCGCCGACATCGGCTGCGCTGGTGAACGGCGCGTCGAGGATCAGCCCGCCCACCTCATGCGTCGCGGCGAGCGCGACGGCGACCGCAGTGCCCAGCGACTCGCCCCACAACACGATGCGCCCCGGCGGATAGCGCGCGGCGGCGAATTCCCAGGCCGCCTGTCCGTCGCGGATGAGGCCTTCTTCGCTGGGAGAACCGGTGGAGCCGCCATAGCCGCGGTAGCTGAGGGCCAGCAGCCCGTCCCCCTCGGCCACGATCCACCTGAAACGGTCGACGCGCAGGTCGAGCGCCCCTGCGTTGCCGTGGAAGTAGAGCAGCACCGGCCGGTCGCCGCGCGGAGGCACGTACCAGGCGATCAGCTTTTCGCCATCCGACGTCGTGAGCACGACCTCCTCGGCCTGCGGCAGCCCGACGGCAGCCGGCGGTGTGCGCGTGGCATCGGGGAAATACATCATCGCGCGCTGGAAGACATACATCAGCGTCACGATGCCGCCGTAGCCGAGGACGGCGATGATGATTACCCATTTCAGCGTGGACATCTGCGCGAGCATCGGTGCCTCTCATAACACAGGCGTGAAGCTTGCGGGGCTTGCCCGGCCGGACCGGGACCCCTAGCCTTGCGGCGAACCGGGGCCGCCGGACGCAACCGGGGCCCGCCAAGGGAGACACGCCATGCCGCGCCTGCGATACATCGAGGACAGCGAGAAGACCCCGCAGATCGACACCATGATCGAAAGCGCCAAAAAGACGGGCGCGCCCGATCCGCGCGTGGTCAGCATCATGACGCGCAGCAAGGTCGGCACCGCCTGGGTCGAGTGCTGGAACAAGGTTCTCTACGAGGGTGTGCTGCCGCACAAGCTCAAGGAGATGTGCCGCATCAGGATCTCGGTGGCGCACCAGTGCGGCTACTGCTCGACCGTCCGTTCCAAGGTTGCCCAGGCGGAAGGGCTGACCGAGGAGATGGTCAACGACCTGTTCGACTACCAGAACAGCCAGCACTTCACGCCGCGCGAGAAGGCGGCGCTGCGCTATGCCGACCTGTTCAAGCAGGGCGAGCACGCCATCGACCGCGACGAGGTCTATACCGACCTGCAGAAACACTTCTCCGACGAGGAGATCATCGAGCTCGGCATGCTCTGCGCGCAGACCGACGGCGTCGGCAAGTTCGTCAAGTCGCTCAACGTGCTCAGCTGGGAAGATGCCTGCGCGCTCAATCCGAATCTGACGCAGGGCGCGGCGGCGGAGGCAGCGGAGTAGCCATCCGCGACGCACCGGATGCCGATTGATACCCGGCGGCCATGCAGGCGATCGGCCGCGCCGGAAACTGAACGACATGGCTAAGATTTGAATAAAGGGCGCCGGTCGCTTGCGCTGCCGGTGGCGGCGGCGGGATGCGCCATCGTCGTGATCCCGCACGCCTTTCGCCGCTCCGGCCGCGCGCGGCGCCCGGTATGGTAAACGCGCGTGGCGCCCGTTTAACGTTTCGCAAATGACGTCTTTTTACCCGGCATTACGCGTGACGCGTTGGTATGCGGGTGCAGATCATCCGGCGGTGACGCGTTGCCACGAGTATTCGACACCATCATCCTGATGACCGGGGCTGCCGAGCAGCCGGCACTGACGTCGGTCCTGCACGAGCACAATCCGCGCCTGACCGTTCACGCGGCCGCCTCGCTGGCCGAGCTGGACGCGCTCGCGCCGCACTATCCCCGCGCGCGGCTGGTCAGCTTCGTCAGCGCCGTCGTCGTACCGGGCCGCGTGCTCGATGCGCTCGGCTTCGGCGCATACAATTTTCATCCCGGTCCGCCGGATTATCCCGGATGGGTCCCGTCGCATTTTGCGCTGTACGACGGCGCCGCCACCTTCGGCGCGACGGCGCATGCCATGATCGAGCGGGTCGATGCGGGCCCGATCATCGATGTCGAACTTTTTCCGGTGCCGCCGCAGGCAACCGTCGAGCGGCTCGAGGAGCTGGCCTTCGTCCACGCGGCAAAGCTGTTCTGGCGGCTGGCGGAGGCGCTGGCCACGCAAGCGGAGCCGCTGGCGGCGCGCGCGACCCCCTGGCGCGGGCAAAAGAGCACACGCCGACTGCACGCGGCGATGTGCGACATCCCGGCCGATGTTGCGAAGGAGGAACTGGATCGCCGCATCGCGGCGTTCGGCGCCGGCCATCACGGCTTGACCCCGACGGTCACGCTGCACGGTCATCAGTTCCGCTACGTCAGGCCGGAGGGCGGCGCCGACGCGCCCGAGCCGGCGCTGCCGCAGAACGTGATGGCGGAGGCGGCGGAGTAGCCGCGACATTCCGGATTGCGCCGCTTCGCGACGCCCGGGAATGACGCTATACGGGCGGGATGCGCCCCGCCCTCACCATCCGGCCCGCCACGCCTGCAGACGACGACGCCATCTGGGCGATCCTCGAGCCGACATTCCGGGCAGGCGAAACCTATCCGATTCCGCGCGACGTCTCCCGCGCCGATGCGCTGGCCTACTGGTACACGCGCGGCCACAGCGTCTTCGTCGCCGAGGAGAACGGCCGCATCGTCGGCACCTATTACCTGCGCGCCAACACGGGTGGCGGCGGGGCGCACGTGGCCAATTGCGGCTACATGACCGCGCAGCACGCCACCGGCCGCGGGGTGGCGCGGGCCATGTGCATGCACTCGCTGGACGAGGCGCGGGCGCGCGGCTTCACCGCCATGCAGTTCAATTTCGTCATCGCCTGCAACGAACCCGCGGTGCACCTGTGGCAGTCGTGCGGCTTCGCAATCGTCGGCACCCTGCCCGGCGCCTTCATGCATCCGGCGCGCGGCCCGGTGGACGCGCATGTGATGTACCGGACGCTGTAGGCGGCGGCAGCCGAAAAGAGTGCGTCTCACATCGCCTTGACGATGCTCTCGGTCATCTTCTTGGCGTCGCCGAGCAGCATCATCGTGTTGTCGCGGTAGAACAGCGGATTGTCGATGCCGGCATAGCCCGAGGCCAGCGACCGCTTGTTGAACATCACCGTACCTGCCTTCCACACCTGCAATACCGGCATGCCGT
>CAZUDR010000292.1:0-4886 GCA_964618715.1 uncultured Undibacter sp.
CCAAGGAATTGCGCCCGGTGGTGGAAAAGCTGGTGACGCTCGCCAAGAAGGGCGGGCTGTCCGCCCGCCGCCAGGCCATCGCCGAGGTCCGCGATGTGGCCATGGTCCGGAAGCTGTTCGAGGTCATCGGCCCCCGCTACAAGGAGCGCAACGGCGGGTATACCCGCGTGCTCAAGGCCGGTTTCCGCTACGGCGATTCCGCACCGGTGGGCGTGATCGAGTTTGTTGATCGCGACGTCGAGGCCAGGGGCAAGGACTCCGGGCCGGTGCAGGAGAAGCCGGTCGCGGAGGAAGCGGCGGTCCCGGCATAGGGCGGTAGCTGCAGTATTCGGATTGAAGGGGCGGCGCCGGGCGTCGCCCTTTTGCATTGGCGGGGCACTGGCCGGTTCACTGTGAACGGGACCCGCTGATCATTGGCGAACGTCATGCGCCTACGCTAAGGTTCGCGCCGGGCTGCCGCCATGAGAGAAGTGCAGGCCAAGGGAGAGCGTTCATGATCGGCAAGGGATTAATCGGATTGGCGCTGGCCGCGGCGCTGATCGGTACGGCGCACGCGCAATCGAATTCGGAACTGGTCAAGCGCGGCGACTATCTGGTCAACGGTGTGCTGACATGCGGCAACTGCCATACGCCGAAAGGGCCGCAGGGCGACATTGCGGCCAAGGCTTTTTCCGGTGGTCTGAGCTGGGACGAGCCGCCTTTCAAGGTGACCGCGCCCAACATCACGCAGGACAAGGAGACCGGTATCGGCAACTACAGCAATTCCGATATCGAGAAGGTGCTGCGCAAGGGCGTCAAGCCGGACGGCACGCCGGTCGCCATGATCATGCCGAGCGGCTTCTATGAAATCATGACCGACCGCGACATGAATGCCGTGATCGCCTATCTGCGCACCCTCAAGCCGCTCAAGAACAGGGTGCCGGACCCGGTCTACAAGGTGCCTCAGGGGCATCCGGTCCCGCCGGGAGGGGAGAACAAGTTCACCGACGACATGCTCCGGGACAAGGTGAAGCTGGGCTTTTATCTCGTGACGATCGGACATTGCATGGAGTGTCACACGCCGCTCGGGCCAAAGGGGCGCGATTTCGTCAATGATCTGGGCAAGGGCGGTTTCGAGCTGAAAGGCCCGTGGGGCGTCTCGGTCTCGCGTAACATCACCTCGAGCAAGACCAAGGGGATAGGCGACTGGACGGACGCCGAGATCAAGCGTGCCATCGCGCAGGGTATCCGCAAGGACGGCAGCAAGCTCAAGCCGCCCATGGCGTATCACTCCTACGCCACAATGACCGACGCAGACCTCGATGCGGTGATCGCCTACCTGCGTACGGTGCCGGCCAAGGAGTAGGGCGCGCCTTCACATAGCTCGTTCCCGCAAAGGCGGCGATCGGGGGCCGGGTTCTGCAGAACCGGCGATCTGGCCCCGGGTTTCCGCCGGGGACCGGCAAGCAGCTGCTTACCACCCGTGCAGGACGATCTTGCCGATGGTGGTGCCGCTTTCGACCTGCTGGTGCGCCGCGCGCAGGTTGGCGGCATCGATCGGCGTTAGTTCCCTGGTCATGGTGGTGATGATCAGGCCGCTGTCGACCATGGCGGCCACTTCGTTGAGCAGATAGTGCTGTGCGATCATGTCAGGTGTGCCGAACAGCGAGCGCGTAAACATCGATTCCCAGTGCAGCGACGCCGCCTTGCGTCGCAGCAGGCTGATATCGAGCCCCTTGGGATCGTCGATCATGCCGATCTTGCCCTGCGGTGCGATGATATCGGGAAAAACGGGATAATATTGCTCGGTGCCGGTCAGGCTGGCGATCAGCGCGACATTGGAATGGCCGATCGCCTTGAGCTGTTCGGGAAGCGGTCTGGAATGGTCGATGACATGATGCGCGCCGAGCTTGCGGCACCAGGCCTGCGTCTCCGGGCGCGACGCGGTGGCGATGACCGTCAGGGCCGTGAGCCGGCGCGCGATCTGGATCATGATCGATCCGACGCCGCCAGCCCCGCCAATGATCAGCAGCGCGCGGCCGTCCGGGGTCTTGCCGGGAGCGACTCCGAAACGGTCAAACAGCAGTTCCCATGCGGTGATGCTGGTCAGCGGCAATGCGGCAGCCTGTGCGAAACTGAGGCTCTCCGGCTTGGCGCCGACGATGCGTTCGTCGACCACATGGAATTCGGCATTGGTGCCGGACCGCGCGATCGAGCCGGCGTAGAACACCGCGTCGCCGGGTTTGAACAGGGTTACGTCACGCCCCACCGTCTCCACCGTTCCGGCGGCGTCGTAGCCGAGCACCCTGGGCGGCTCGCCCGGTTTTGTCTCCGCGCGCATGCGCATTTTGGTGTCGATGGGGTTAACCGACACCGCCCTGACCGCCACGCACAGCTCGTGGCCCTGCGGCGTCGGCTTGTCGGCGGTAACGTCAACAAGCGAATCCGCCTCGGTGACGGGGAGGGATTTGTGGTATCCGACGGCTCTCATCAGGGTGCTCCGGCGCACAGGTCAGGACTGCCCAAATGCCGCGATCGGACGGCCTATTGCAAGGTCCGGAAAAATAGGTCGAATTGGTCCCCGTGCCTTCAATCGGACGGGTCCAGGGCCTATATCGGCGACACTGTCGGAGAGAATCGAATGGCGCTGAATTCGCGAAGTCTGCTGCGTTTCCTGACGGTCTGCGGCGTGCTGGCCGCTGTCCTTGCACTGCCTTCGCCGGGCCTGGCGCAGGTGCAGGACCGGCGGGTGCCAACCCAGACCGAGCTGCGATTGTCCTATGCGCCGGTGGTCAAGCGCGCGGCGCCGGCGGTGGTCAACGTCTACGCCGCCAAGGTGGTGCGCAACCGCAGTTTGCTGTTCGACGACCCGATCTTTCGCCGGTTCTTCGGTGTCCCCGGCGGCAATGGCGGCCGGCCGCAGCTGCAGCGCTCGCTGGGTTCCGGCGTGATCGTCGACCGCAGCGGTCTCGTGGTCACCAACGTTCATGTCATCGAGGGAGCCGACGAAATCAAGGTTGCGCTTGCCGACAAGCGCGAGTTCGAGGCCGACGTCGTGCTCAAGGACAAGCGCACCGATTTGGCCGTGTTGCGTATCAAGGACGCCAACGAGCGTTTTCTGTCCCTCGAATTCGCCAACTCCGACGCGTTGCAGGTGGGTGACGTGGTGCTCGCCATCGGCAACCCGTTCGGCGTCGGGCAGACCGTGACCCATGGAATCGTCTCGGCGGTGGCGCGTACGAGGGTAGGCATCACCGACTATCAGTTCTTCATTCAGACCGACGCGGCCATCAACCCCGGCAACTCGGGCGGCGCCCTGGTCGATCTTGCCGGCCATCTGGTCGGCATCAACACGGCGATCTTCTCGCGCTCGGGCGGCTCGCAGGGCGTTGGTTTCGCGATTCCCGCAAACATGGTGCGGGTGGTTGTCGCGTCCGCCAGGCATGGCGGCACGGCCGTGGCGAGGCCCTGGCTGGGCGCCAAGCTGCAGGCCGTCACCCCTGACATTGCCGACAGCCTCGGCCTGAAACGGCCGGCCGGTGCGCTGGTGGCCAGTGTGGTGCCCGACGGCCCGGCCGCGCAGGCCGGTATCCAGCCCGGCGACCTGATTGTCGCGGTCGAGGAGCAGACAGTCGAAGATCCCGATGCTTTCGACTACCGCTTTGCCACCAAGCCGCTCGGCGGCAGCGCGCGGCTGAATTTGCTGCGCAAGGGTCGTGACATGAGCGTGTCGGTGGCGCTTCAGTCCCCGCCCGAGACGCCGCGCGACGAGATTACCGTCCGCGCGCGTTCGCCCTTCGCCGGCGCCACCATCGCCAACCTGTCGCCGGCGCTGGCGGACGAGTTGCAGCTCGACAATGCCAACCGTGGCGTGGTGATCCTCGACGTGCAGTCGGGCTCGCCCGCCGAGCGGGTCGGCTTTCGCCGCGGTGACATCATCGTCTCGGTGAACGGACGTGACATCGACAAGACGCGCGATCTCGAGCGCGCCGCGAGCAACCCGAATTCGGCATGGCGCATCCAGATGCGCCGTGGCGGCCAGCAGATCACGGCGGTGTTCAGCGGATGATCCGGCCCGGCACGAGGCTCCGATGACCCCGCGTGCCAAGGCGGCCGGACCGAGCCTGTTCGCCGCCGCCGGCCTCGACAAGGATGCCCCGCGTCCGCTCGCCGACCGCCTGCGACCGCAAAAGCTCGACGAGGTGGTGGGACAGGACCATCTGCTCGCCACGGACGGCGCGCTCACCCGCATGCTGGCGACGCGCTCGCTCGGCAGTCTCGTGTTCTGGGGTCCGCCCGGGACCGGCAAGACCACCGTGGCGCGCCTTCTCGCGCAGGCCACCGACCTTCATTTCGAGCAGATCTCGGCGATCTTCACCGGCGTCGCCGACCTCAAGAAGGTGTTCGACGAGGCGCGACGCCGCCGGGAACTGGGGCAGGGCACGCTGCTCTTTGTCGACGAGATTCACCGTTTCAACCGTGCGCAGCAGGACTCCTTCCTGCCTGTGATGGAGGACGGCACCATCGTGCTGGTCGGTGCCACCACCGAGAATCCGAGCTTCGAACTCAATGCGCCGCTTCTGTCGCGTGCGCGTGTGCTGGTGTTCAGGTCGCTCGATGCGGCGGCGGTCGAAAAGCTTCTCGCGCGGGCTGAACAGATCGAGGGCAAGCCTCTCCCGCTCGACGCGCAGGCGCGCGAGATGCTGGTCGGCATGGCCGACGGCGACGGCCGCGCCGCCCTGACCCTGGCGGAGGAAGTCTGGCGCGCGGCACGCAAGGACGAGATATTTGACGGTAAACATGTGCAGAAGATCGTGCAGCGCCGCGCGCCGATCTACGACAAGTCGCAGGACGGCCACTACAATCTGATCTCCGCTCTGCACAAGTCGGTGCGCGGGTCCGACCCC
>CAZUDR010000293.1:0-4886 GCA_964618715.1 uncultured Undibacter sp.
TTCATCGGCGAAGACTCGATCGACCACACGCCCCGCGACGAGCGGGTGACGCTCACCTACGAAGATAGTGTCTGGCGCGACGGCATGGCACTCACGCCCCACGGCGGGCGGGTGACATTGCGCGCCAGGGAAGAGGATGTGGTGCTCAGCGGTGCCTTCGCGGATACCGCGGACAATGCATTCATTCCCGACCGCGCCATCGTGCTCGCTGTTGCGTCGCGCACGACGGAAACGATCACCGGTGCTGCCTCCTATGCCGTCGGTACTGCCGCCAATACCACCAAGTTCGGCGACCTGCTCGGCGTTGCGGCGGGCGCGAGCAATATCGGCGTGGTCGGTCCGGAAGGCATCTACGCCGACACACCCGTTCGCGTGACCGCCAACGGCGGCAATTTCACCGCCGGCAAGGTGCGGCTCGTCGCCTATTTTCTCGAAATGTCTGCGCCTGCATTGTGAACTGCACGGTAGTGTTCCCTCCGCGTCGATCTTCCCCCGCGTCCAGTTGAAAGGCCGTCCGGGGTTGGCCGTGTGCCGGCCTTGGCATCATCGCCCCGCGCCGCCACACTCTCCGCGATTCTCGCGGAGCCTCCCCATGGATGTTTTCGAAGCCGTCGCCTCGCGCTATTCCTGTCGCGCGTTCCTCCCCACGCCAGTGCCCGAAACGACCGTGCGCGACATCATCGAACGCGCGGTGCGTGCACCGTCTGCCGGCAACATGCAGCCGTGGCGCATCTATGCGATTGCCGGCAAGCGTGTCGAGGCGCTGAAGGCGTTGATGGCGCCGCGCATGGACGAACTGCCGGCAGGTGAGGGCGCCGAATACCAGATCTATCCTGATCCGATGGGCGAGCCCTACCGTTCGCGGCGTTTCGAGGTTGGCGACCTTCTTTACAAGTCGATCGGCGTGCCCCGTGCCGACAAGCCGGCGCGCTACCGGCAATACGCGCGCAACTACCAGTTCTTCGGCGCGCCGGTCGGACTGTTCTTCGCGCTCGAGCGCCGCTTTGGCCTCGCCCAATGGGCCGACATTGGCGGTCTGCTGCAGACGGTCACCATTCTCGCGCGCGGTTATGGCCTGCACACCTGCCCGCAGCAGGCCTGGGTCTCCTTCCACCGTACCGTTCGATCCTTCCTCAATATCCCCCCGGAACTGATTGTCTATTCCGGCATGTCGCTTGGGTTTCCGGACGAAGACGCGCCGATCAACCGCTGGCGGACCCCGCGCGTGCCGCTTGAATCCTACGCATCGTTCGACGGCTTCGAAAGCTAGCAGACGCCCGCTTGCCCTGTGCGAAATCCGACCGTGAGAGGGCATTCAGCGCCCGTTTACCGGCGCGTGCCTATAGAGGCCGGCTCTTGCCGGCGTTCCGCCGCCGGTATCATTCGCCGGACTTTTGCCCTATTCGTCTCATCTCGTCTGGGGCAAGGCCGCACGTTTGGCGGAAATGCTCTGTGCCGTCCGGGGGATTCCATGTTCGCACCTAGATTTGCTGCAGTCGCCGCTACCGCTCTGACGCTTGCCGCCTGTGCCGGCAGCCCGGACGGCACCGGCCCCGGCCCGCGCGAGAACACCGGCACATTGCTTGGCGCGGGCAGTGGCGCGCTGCTCGGAGCGGCAGTGGCCGGTGGCGGGACCGGCAGCCGGCTGGCCGGAGCCGGTATCGGCGCATTGGTTGGCGGGCTCATCGGCAACCGCATCGGTGCGGCTCTCGACGACGAAGACCGGCGGCGCGCCTACGCTGCGCAGATGGACGCGCTTGAGCACGGTCGCTCCGGCGCGCCGGTGTCCTGGCGCAATCCGGATTCCGGGCGTTACGGTACGGTGATCCCTGGCCCGGCCTACAAGGAGGCCGGCAATGACTGCCGCTCCTACACGCACACCATCTACATCGGGGGCAAGCCACAGACCGCCCGCGGTACCGCCTGCCGCAATGCGGACGGGACCTGGACGCCGCTCAGCTGAGGTGGGCGTCGCCCCCGAGAACCCCTTGTCATGCTCCGATCAGGTCCGGGCCGCGCTGCTCCGGTTGCGCGGCGTGACATCCTTAATGATGCGTTAACGGCCGTCACGCTAAGTCTGGGCGCTGCTTTGTCTGCGAAATCGGGCCGGCGATGGCGAGCGCCGAAAAGATCGAACGGTTGAGACAGTTCCTGCGCGAGCTTGCGCCCGCCGCACGGACGATGCTGACCACCGAGCTCGAGCGCGCCCTGCTTCGCGGCGATGGCGGGGAGAGCGGCGCCGAGCTGATCCTGCGGCAGCTGCGCCTGGTCGCGCGCGAACAGCGCGATGGCGCCCCCCGAATTGATCATGCCGCGCGTCTCTTCTTCCGGCCGTTTGAGCCGTTTCTGGTCAACGAGCCCGGCGATCAGGAATTGCGAGGTCCCGTCCCGCGCACCTCTGTCCAGATGCTCTGGAAGTGGATCAGCGGCGATCTATTGCCTGACGACGTCCGGACGCTCGGTGAGGAGGTGGGTGCCGCACTGGCCGCGGCGGACGAGACAACGGCTGAAGCACGCGTGCGTCACTTTCAGGAGCGTGCCCTGGTGGCGATCGACGAAAGTATTGCGGCGGCCGCAGACGACGTCGCTGTGCGGCGACATATGATGGCAAAGATCGGTACGCCTCGCGCAATCGAGGATGCCGCCATGCTGCGCTGCGTGTTGCGCGGTCGCGATGCGCTAACAAAGCTTGGCGATGATCTTCCGTTGCACATTGGCAAGCTCGATCCGAATGCGCTGCGCGCCTGCAAGGCGCTGGTCGACAACGTTGCGGCACAGGATCGGGAGCTCTTGCTTTATGCATTGCTTACCGTGATGAACCGGCTGGCCGCGCCGTGGCAACTCGTCCGCTTCGGCATCGAGGCTGCCAACAGCAAAAACGCGGCGCGCGTGGCCGAGACCGATTACGCGATTTCGGTAAATATCGTACTGGCGGAGTTGCAGCGACTGGTGAGTGTATTGCGCAGCGATCTTCGTCATGGTGGCGGTCTGGCGGTCAGCGCACTGCTCAAGACCATTCACGACAGTGTGCGCGGTCTGAACAGTGAACTGGCGATTCCGCTCAACAGCGGATGGGGCCGGACGCTTGCCACACAGCGGAACCAGATTGCCGAACTGCTGCACGCCGAGCTTGACGCTATCCCCGGGCGGGTGCGGCGGTTGCTGCGCCCGCAGCCGCCGACGGAGGTCCGCCCAAATTCGGTGCTCGACGCCAGCGAAGTCTCGGATATCGAGGCGCTGATTGCCCTGACCGATGCCTGCCGCCTGTTTGCCGGCGAACTTGCCGTCAACGAAATTACCCACCGCGTCAATATCGAACTGCGGCAATACCTCGACGCTGCAACGCAGGTGCTGCTGGACGGCCTGCGCCACGTGCCACCGGAAGAAGCCCGGTTCCGGCAATCGCAGTTCGAGGCGAGCCGGCGCTTTTGCGCCGTGCTGTTCGGGCCCGCCTATGCCGAGGCACTGGGACGGGCGGCAGAGCTTGCTGCCGGACCTGCGCGCCGCGCCATAATGGCTTGAACGGACGGCACTTTATCGCAATTGCCGCACGTTGATCTTGCGCATTGCCGCCATCATTGCCGGTGATGTATGCCCCTCTCGCGCCCGGATTCTTCCGACCGGGCGCCCAATCCGGGCCGAATGGCGGACAGGTCGACGGCATGATCTTGTGGCTGGCGTTTGCGGTGATGACTGCGGTGGCAATATTCGCCGTCCTGTGGCCGCTCGCCCGACGCGGCGATGTGAATCCGGGCGGTAGCGACCTGGCGGTCTACAGGGACCAGCTCGACGAGCTGGACCGCGATCGCGCCGCCGGCCTGATCGGCGAGGCCGAGGCGCAGGCGGCCAAGGTCGAGATTTCCCGGCGGCTGCTGGCGGCGGCGGACGCGGCGCAGGCCGAGCAGTCGCAGAGCGACAGTTCCGCCCTCTGGCGCCGGCGGGCCGCGGCCGTCGCCGGCCTTCTCCTTTTGCCGATTGGCGCAACCGCACTCTACCTGGCGCTCGGCTCGCCGAATCTGCCGGGCGCGCCGCTCGCCGCCCGGCTCAAGGCCATTCATCAGAACAGCCCGATCGCCAACCTGGTGGCGCAGGCGGAAGCTCATCTCGCGCGCAATCCCGACGACGTGCGCGGCTATGAAGTGCTCGCCCCGGTCTATCTGCGGCTTGGACGCGTCAATGACGCAGTGCATGCGCGCCGCAAGATCCTGGCGCTGTCGGGCGAGAGCGCGGCACGCCAGGCCGATCTGGGCGAGGCACTGACAGCTGCCGCCAACGGTGTCGTTACCAGGGATGCCAATAGCGCCTTCGAGCGCGCACTTGCCCTTGATCCGAAGGAACTGAAAGCCAGGTTCTACACCGGTGTCGCCGCCCAGCAGGACGGGAAGTCCGAGGAGGCGGCCAGGATCTGGCAGGACCTGCTGGCCAATGCACCGGCCGATGCGCCCTGGTTGCCGACGGTTCGTCATGCGCTGGCCACCATAGGCCGTCCGGCGGAGTCGGCAGCCGGATCCGTGGCGTCCGCCGCGCCGATCGCCGGTGCCGCCACACCGAGCGCTGCCGAAGTGGCCGCCGCCGGCCAGATGAGCGAGCAGGATCGCGGCGAAATGATCCGCGGCATGGTCGCGCGGCTGGCCGGGCGGCTGAAGGAAAACGGCGGCGACGTCGACGGATGGCAGCGTCTCATGCGCGCCTATATTGTGCTTGGCGAACGCGACAAGGCGCAGGCGGCCGCCGCAGATGCGCGCAAGGCGGTGGCCGGCGATCCCGACAAGCTTCGACAAATCGAGGACATGATCAGGAGCCTCGGGCTGCAAGGTTGAAATGAAATCAGCAATGAACCGGAACACGGTACGATGACCCGCAAGCAGCGACGTTTGACTTTGATC
>CAZUDR010000294.1:0-507 GCA_964618715.1 uncultured Undibacter sp.
GTCCTTGCGCGAGGAAACGAAATTCCACCAGATGTGGCGCGGTCCGTCCATCGGCGCACCGCCGACGATGACGACATGGGCGCTGGTCACCGCGGTCACGGTGACCGCGTCACCCGGTTTGAACACAAGCAGCCGCCCCGGCTCGAACCTGTCGCCGGCAATGTCGACGGTGCCGTCGATGACGTACAGGGCCCGCTCCTCGTGCTCGGCGTCGAGCGGCAGCGTGCTGCCGGCCGCAAGCCGCACGTCGCCGAAGATCGTTTCGTGCACGACAGGCACCGGCGATGCCGCGCCGTAGAGCGAGCCCACCACCACGCGCACGCGCTTGCCGTCGTCTTCGACAACGGGAAACTCCGCGACGTCGTGATGGGCAAACGCGGCCTCCATCTCCTCTTTCGCCGCCGGCAGCGCCACCCACATCTGCAGCCCGTGGATCGGGCTGCCGGTGGCGCGCAGTTCGGTGCCGGTCCGCTCGATCTTGAGTCGATCGAGAATCGCATGGTGTGC
>CAZUDR010000294.1:517-4875 GCA_964618715.1 uncultured Undibacter sp.
TCATCCAGTTGACCTCGCCCGGCCTGATCGGGGCCGCGGTGCCGAGGCTGTCGCGATGCATGATCTCGCCGTCGAAGAGATAGGTCACCGTGGCGAGCCCGATATGCGGATGCGGCCGGACGTCGAGTCCGTTTCCGGCGCGGAACTCGGCGGGCCCGAAATGGTCGAAGAAGATGAAGGGGCCGACCATGCGCGTGCGCGCCGACGGCAACGCGCGGCGCACGGCGAAATCGCCGAGGTCGACCGTGCGCGGCACCACCACCTGCGCGATGGCCTCGCATTGCCAGGCGTCGCCGGCCTGCGGATCCTTGCCGGGAAAGAAACTCATGGAACAGCTCCTTCGTTCATGCCCTGTGTCACTCGAGCGTCACGAATTTCTGGCCCTTGACTGACTCGACCAGTCCGTAGAACACCTCGTTGACCTTGTCCCAGTTCGGCGACTTCTTCATGGTGGCCAGCCACCGCTGCACGTTGGGATAGGGCGAGAAATCGACACCAATCACCTCGCCCAAGGTCACGATACCGGCGCCGAAGTAATCGGCGACGGTGACCTGGTCGCCACACAAATATGTCTTGTTCGGTCCCAGCCAATAGTCGTTGAGGATCTTCAGCCAGCGCCTGGAATTCACCCTGCCGACTTCCAGTGTCGCCGCCTGCGCCTCGTCGCTGCGGCCTTTGACGTGCGGAAAGAGTTGCGGGTAGCAGAGATGATAGCCCCAATCGCGGTAGAAGTTGGTGTTGATCCAGTCCATCACCTCGTTGACCTTGGCCCGTTGCTTCAGGTCCTTCGGATAGGCGGGCGAGCCGATCTTGTCGGCAAGGTATTTCAGGATGGCCGAGCTCTCGGTGAGCTTGAGGTCGCCGTCGATCAGCATCGGCACGAGACAGTTCGGGTTGATCTCGGAATACGGCGGCTGCATGTGCGCGCCGGTCATCAGGTCGACGACCTTCTCCTCCATGGCGATGTTGTTGTCGGCCACGAACAGGCTTACCGGGCGCGACGTCATGGAAACCGGATGCATGTAAAGCTTCATTGGTACCTCTCGAGGTCACTTTGTTCGCGTCGGCTCTGCTTGCGCCCTTCCGCGGCCGCCCTCCGGCAGCCGGTCACACGTGCATGCTAGGCCGGATTGCTGCGAACGGCCAACGGC
This sequence comes from uncultured Undibacter sp., assembly GCA_964618715.1. Classification (GTDB taxonomy): domain Bacteria; phylum Pseudomonadota; class Alphaproteobacteria; order Rhizobiales; family Xanthobacteraceae; genus Pseudolabrys. The sequence goes on from CAZUDR010000294.1 coordinate 1,669, forward strand.
GGACAGATTCCTGCGCAGCAGCGGCGCGTGTCGCAAGGATGGTTCGGCGCATCGTGAAATTTACAGTTTCTTCTTGATCCGTCCGTACCTTGGCCTTATGTGAAACCTGCCGCGTCACCGACTGGCAACAGTTGCGTGGCGCGGTATTTCATTCCGCGAGCCGGCTCGCCGGTCTCTCGGGTTCGATCTCTGGTTGGGGAGAGCGGCATGTCTCGGAACGCCCTCTTGCGATCGGGGAAGGGCTTGGAGACTCCAGGTACCACCCCAAAATCTGATGCGTCGATCGGGGCGCCGGCGGCCAAATCCAGGGAGCGCCACGATCATTTTGTGGTCCGGAATGGCGTGCGCTGTGCCGGGACCCATCTGATCGTCGACCTCTATCAGGCCGGGCGGCTCGATGACATCGACCACATCGAGCAGGCGCTGCGCGACTGCGTCGTCGCAGCCGGCGCCACGCTGCTGCACATTCATCTGCATCATTTCGAGCCCAACGGCGGCGTGTCCGGCGTCGCGGTGCTGGCCGAGAGTCACATCTCGATCCACTCCTGGCCGGAACACGGCTATGCCGCGCTCGACATATTCATGTGCGGCAATGCCAATCCGGACGCCTGCGTGCCGGTTCTCCGCGACGCGTTCAGCCCGAAGAATATCGCGGTCAGCGAGCTCCTGCGGGGCCAGAGCGCCGCAGTCTGACCTCTCCGTCCGGCAATGACCGTCTCGCGGCGCGCGATGCGCGGGCCTTGTGCCGGCTATCAGGCGCTTTAAAAACCCGTGACAGCCTTGGGCTGGATGGCCGCGCCATTGTCGGCCATTGACCGAGGAGACTGGGCCAATGGCCGACAGGCGATGGATTTCGGAAACCCTGTTCGAGAACCTGGGACTGCGCGTGAGCTACGAGGTCGACCGCGTGCTCTACGAGACCGAAACCGCGCACCAGCACCTGGTGCTGTTCGAGAACAGGTTCTTCGGCAAGATGCTGATGCTGGACGGCGCCGTCCAGATCAGCAGCCGCGACGAATACGTCTATCAGGAAATGATGAGCCACGTGCCGCTGTTTGCGCACGGCCGGGCGCGGGAGGTGCTGATCGTCGGGGGCGGCGACTGCGGCATCGCGGAGGAGGTGCTCAAGCACAGGTCGGTCAGACGGCTGACCCAGGTCGAAATCGATGCATCGGTGGTCGAATTTGCCAAAGAGCACTTTCCGGAGTTCACCGGGCCGGTGTTTGCCGACAGACGCTTCGACTGCATCATCGACGATGGCATGAAATTCGTCGCCGGGACGAAGCGCCGGTTCGACGTCATTATTGTCGACTCCACCGATCCGCAGGGCCCCGGCGCCGTTCTGTTCACCGGGGAGTTCTACGCCGCCTGCAAGCGCTGCCTGAACAGGGGCGGGGTGCTGGTCACGCAGAACGGCGTGCCGTTCTTCCAGGCCGACGAGCTCGCCGCCAGCATCGGTCATTTCCGCGACCTGTTCGCCGACGGCACCTGCTACACCGCGGCGGTGCCAACCTACGTCGGCGGCCTCATGGCGATGGGCTTCGCCACCGACGACCGGCGGTTGCGTCGCGCCTCCGTCAGGACAATCGCCGACCGCCACCGACGGGCCGGACATTTTGACACGCAGTACTGGACGCCACAGTCGCATGTCGGCGCCTTCGCCTTGCCCCGCTTCATTGCCGACATTGTCGCCGCTGCCGGGCATGACGGCACGGCGCCCCGGCGGCGCAGATCGTCCGTGCGCAAACGGCGCCGTTAACCCGCCGCTAACCAAGGCGGCGGCGCGGTCGTATTTGCACGCCTCGTTTGCATTCTCCTGCACCGATTTAAGCCGCCCTTTACGGCGCAATGGCTCAATTGACGGTAGCGGGAGGAGTGGACTGCTCCGGTAGGTATGGGGTTGGTTTTGCGCGGTTTCACGCGCCGGAACATTATTGCGATCGTCGTCGGCGTGCTGCTTGCCGGCACCTCACTGGTCGCTTTTGATTTCTGGCTTGGCGGATTTGTCGACAGGCGGGCGCAGGCGGAGATCTCGATCGCCGCCCGGCGCGCGATTGCGCTTGCCGGGACCCGGGTTGACCAGGCTTCTGCCGCGCTCGACGCGATGGCGATACAGGGCGTGGGCGGTTGCGGTCCGAGCGCCATTGACGCCATGCGCCGCGCGGCCTTTGACGCTCCGCCGGTGAAGGAACTCGCCATCCTCGGACCTGACGGGCAAACGCTGTGTACCGGCAGCGGCCTGCCGCCCGGCCAGCGCACGCTGGTTTACACCGCACGGCTTCCCGGTGCCGGCGGCCAGTCGCTGGATATTATCCGGCTGGCGGATGCCCGGACCCTGGTCCGGGTGCGCCGGAAGGTCGGGCAGGACGGCAACCAGATGGCTGCGCTGATGCCGGCCGCGCTGCTTCTGCCGCAGGCCTCGATTGCCGGCGGTCAGAGCAGCGCCTTTGTGAAGCTCGTCACCCCCGGCGGTGTTCTGGTCGGCGTTGCCGGCGTAAGGCCGGCCCGTTCCGTGCCCCAATTTACCGTCAGCGCGACATCAGACGAGCTCGGCTTCACCTATGAAATCGTCGTCCCGCGCTCGGTGCTCCCCGCCGACCACGCCGATCTCAGCTGGATGGGCAAGTCTGTCATCGGGGCAATGGTTCTGGTCATGCTCGGCTTCACCATGCTGACGCAACGGCGCAATTCCGACAATCCGGTCGCCGAGCTCAAGACCGCGCTCGCCAGGGGCGAATTCGTTCCCTACTACCAGCCCATTGTCGACATCCGGTCCGGCCAGTTGCGTGGCGCCGAGGTCCTCGTGCGCTGGCGCAAGCCCGACGGCACGCTGGTGCTGCCGGGCTCGTTCATTCCGCTGGCGGAATCGAGCGGCCTGATCCGCGCCATTACGCGCGACCTGATGCGGCGGGTCTGCGTCGAGGCGGGGGCGGCAATCGGTGCGCGGCCTGCGCTGAAAATCACATTCAATTTCGCCGGCCAGCTGTTCGGCAACGATTCAATCGTCAAGGACGTGCGCAACATTTTTGCCAATTCGCCGATCAGGATGTCGCAGGTGGTGCTCGAGGTGACCGAGCGCGATCCGATCGAGAACTTCACCGAGACCCGGCGGACCATTGCCGCTCTGCAGGAACTAGGCGTGCGCATCGCCATCGACGACGTCGGCACCGGTCACTCGGGGCTCTCCTACATGCTCAAGCTCGGCGT
>CAZUDR010000295.1:0-4851 GCA_964618715.1 uncultured Undibacter sp.
AGTAAATGCGGTCAACCTTGTAATTACTGGATGCCCCGCTTTCGCGGGGCATGACGCATACTTAATGGAAAAACTGCCCGATCCAACTACCGCGCGCGCAGGAAATGCGTGGTGCCGTCGAGCTTGATGCGCTCCAGCAGGTCCACTTCCCACGACAGGTAGGCGTTCATCGCCGCCTCGTTGTCGTTGGCGCGCTCATAGGGCTTGAGCCAGACGTCAACCGGCTCGTCGGCCATGCGTTCGCTGGTCGAAAGCGGAAAGCCTGCGGCCTTCCAGGCGGCGTTGCCACCCCTGAGCCAGTGCACCGGACATGTCGTCAGCGCCTGCGCGTCGGCGACCGCGAGACTTGCCAGCTGGCCGTCCTCGGAAGTGAGGATCACGGTGCCGGTCGGCGCGATCGTCGCGAAGGCGCGATCGAGCTGCGAGCGGATGGCGAACCACGCGCCGGGGATATGGCCGCGCCGGTAGTGCGGGCTGGTCGACAGGTCGATCACCGTCACATCGTCGATGGCGATGGCGGCGGAAGGCTCCACGGCCTTGTCCGGCGACGGCGTGCCGAGCAGCACCGGTTCCGCCATCCCCTTTTCGCTGCCTGCTTCCGCCAGCACGTAAACATCTTTCCAGCCCATCTGCCTGAGCCACGACGCCGTCATCAGCGCGCGCACCTCCTTGTCGTCGCAGACGACGATGCGTGCACCGAGGGTGCCGGCATAGATATCGGTCGCCTGCACCAGTTGTCCGCCGGGCGCGGACACCGCGCCGGGCAGATGGCCGGCGGCATATTCGTCCGGATCGCGCACGTCAAAGAGATAGGTCGTGCGCGTGTTGTCCTCGCGCCAGGAATCGAGTGTCGCGCGGTCGATGCGCTCGACGCCGTATTTGCGCGCGACGCCTTCGGCGGCCTGCTTCGCCCAGCCGAGGCCGTCGCCGGTAAAATCCGGCGTGCGGCCGCTCTCGCCGCTGGCGCAGGTGAAGCCGGCGAGATGCCAGCCCATGGTGCCATTGCGCAGCGCCACCACCTTGTTGGGCACCCCGGCATTGATCAGCGACTGCGCGCCGATGATGCTGCGGGTGCGGCCCGCGCAGTTCACGACAATGGTCGTGTCCGGCGAAGGCGCGATGTCGCGGGCGCGCAGCACGAGTTCGGCACCCGGCACGTTGATACCGGTGGGGATCGACACGCGCGTGTATTCATCGAACGGCCGGCTGTCGAGCACCCTGATGTTGCTGCCGTTGCGCATGAGCTCGTTGAGTTCGCCGGCGCTGATGCTGGGCGTGCCGCTGTCATGCTCGACGAATTCGCCGAAGGCCTTGCTCGGCACGTGAACGCCGGAGAAGGTCACGAAACCGGCCTTCTCCCAGGCCGCCACACCCCCGTCGAGAACAGCGAGATCGGTATAGCCCGCGCCTGCCAGCAGATCCGCCGCGCGCTGCGCGCGTCCGTCACTATCGTCGCAAAGCACGATGCGGGTGGTCTTGCGCGGGATGAGCCGTGCGAAGCGCAGTTCGATCCGGCTCAGCGGCACGTTGCGCGCCCACAAGAGATGGTTCTGCGAGAATGTGAGCTCCTCGCGTACGTCGATCAGCGCGAGTTCCTGTCCGTCCTCGATCATGGCGCGGACGGCGGCGGGCGCGACCATACGAGGTCTTGTATTGTCCAGCATGGGCCTCTCCTCTGTCATGCCCGGGCTTGCCCCGGGCATCCCGCTCAGGGACGCAGTGCCTTCCCAAGCGAGATCGCCGGGACTTCACGCGCGAAGACGGCGCTTCGCGCCTTTTGCCCGGCAATGACGCTGAATTTGTTGCGTTGCTGTTACGTCGCCTGTTGCGGCGTCATCTGGTCGACCACGCCGGACTTCAGATCGATCTTGATGCGGTTGATCTTGTCGAGATTGGTGCCGGTCACCCGCACGAAACGGGCGTAGTCGGGATAATCGATGGAGTGGATGTCGCCGTCCTGGTAGATGCCGGCGTGGCCAGGTGTGAGCCGGTATTTCCTCTTCACCTTCAGCTTCGCATGCCCGGGATCGCTGCCATCATCCTCGCGCTCCCATTCGGTCATGTCGGTGTATTTGGTGGCCTGGCCGTAGATCGCCCAGGACGCCCCGTGGTCGTGCGGCGGCGAGACGCGTGCCTTGTCATTGATGTGCGCGAGAATCTGGAATCCGAGGTCGGGATCCTCGTAGAGCACCTTGAGGCCGCGCGGCTGGTCGTCGCCGCAATGCTTGCTGATGAAATCCGGATTCTCGAGCAGCTTCTCGAGGTCGAGACGGACCTTTTCACGGCCGGAAGGGCCCGGGTCGCGCTCGAGCGTCGAGCGGCAGTCGGCGATGAACTGGTCAAGACTGTAGGCCATGGCGTCCTCCCTGGACTTGTCGGAAGGATTTTTGCCCAAGATGGGGGCGGATGCCAGTGGTTCTGTTCTCGTCACGGGGCATGCCTCCCCGATCCGCCAAATCGCAGGGTCAAGCCCGCGATTTGATCGCCTGAAATCTTGGTCACCAGCGGGCCGCAAGGCGTGAAACGCCGATGATCATCGCGGTGCGCGAGAAGCTCATCGGCCGGATTTTGCGGCCACCGCGGAATCGTTTCCTCGGGGTCCCACACCGCGAGCACCTGACCCGCCAGCGACGGAACAATGCTCCATGCAACCCGCGCTGACAGGCGCACCAGGTTCAGTCCGATCCGCGTCGCGACCGCCGCGCGGGCAGGGTCTGTTTTTATCGCGACCCAGGGTGCCGCCTCCTGCAAATAGGCATTCGCGCGCGACCAGATGGCCCGCGTTTCGGCCGCAGCACGGCGGAATTCGAGTCGTTCGTGAGCCAAACGTACCGCCGCGACACGATGGTCGATGTCATTGATCAATTCTTGTTCTCGCGCTCCCGGTTCGCCTTCTGTGGGTATGCGTCCGTCGAATGCCCTTGCCACGAAGCTGAAAAGCCGGTTGGCCAGGTTGCCGAAGATGTCGGCAAGGTCCTTGTTCACATCCGTCGCGAAACGCTGGACGGTAAAGTCGGTGTCGGCCGTCTCGGGCGCATTCGCGATGAGCCACCACCGCCAGAAATCGGCGGGCAATACTTCCAAAGCCGTATCGGCAAATATGCCGCGCTGCTGGCTGGTCGAAAACTTGCCGCCGTCATAGGTGAGCCAGTGGAAGCCCTTGATCACATCGACGGTCCTCCATGGCTCGCGTGAGCCGATCAACGTCGCGGGAAAGCTCACCGTATGGAAGGGAACGTTGTCTTTGCCGAGAAACTGGATGTAGCGGACGTCGTCGGCCTGCCACCACCATTTGCGCCAGTCGCCCTTGCCGGGGTCTTGCGGTGCCCACTCCTGCGTTGCCGCGATATAGGCAATCGGCGCGTCGAACCAGACATAGAACACCTTGTTTTCGAAACCCGGCCGCGGCACCGGCACGCCCCATGTGAGGTCGCGGGTGATGCAGCGATCGCGCAGGTCGGAGGTGAGCAGGCCGAGTGCCAATGAAACGACGAAGGGTGGCCAGCCGTCGCGCGTCGCAATCCACTCTTTGAGCTCATCGACGAGCGAAGACTGACGCAGGAACAGATGGCGGCTGTCGCGCAGCTGCAATGCGGTGTCGCCGGACAAGGCCGAGCGGGGGTGGATCAGATCGACAGGGTCGAGCAGTCGCCCGCAACTATCGCATTGATCGCCACGCGCCGACTCGAAACGACAATAAGGACAGGTCCCCAGTACATAACGATCCGGCAGGAAGCGGCGGTCGGCAGGCGACCACACCTGGCGCACCGGGCGTTCCTCGATCAGCCCGGCGGCCTCCAGCCGACGATAGAAGTGCTGGGTGAGGGCATGGTTGTGCGGTGACGACGAACGTCCGAAATGATCGAAAGACAGGCCGAAGCGTCGATAAACATCGGCTTGCAGCGCGTGCTGTTCGTCGCAATAGGTGCGTACGTCCTGGCCCGCCGCGAGGGCACCGAGCTCGGCCGGCGTACCGTGCTCGTCGGTGCCGCAGATAAACAGGACTTCGTCGCCGATCTGGCGGCGGAAGCGGGCGTGAACGTCGGCAGGCAACAGCGAGCCGGCGAGATTGCCGAGATGTTTGACCCCGTTGATGTAGGGCAGGGCGCTGGTGATCAGAATCTTGCTCATGGGACGCAATCCTTGGCGTGAGGCGCGCCGAACCCTGTTGTGGCAACAAAAAAGCCCTTCCGCCGTCGCGGAAGGGCTTGGGTTCGGCGCTTGCCTCGCGCGCTAGGGACGCGCGTCAACCCCTCCGGCGGGACCAGCGGTCGGGCCGGAGCATTCGGGCAGCAAAGATGGCAGTCGCGAAGATCATCGGGTGGTCCGGTATATCAGCTTGTTGATCGGTATAATTCTCTGAGTCATGCGTTCGCGTACCGACCATCACGATCGGCGCGCGATCTTGTTCACATCACCCGTTTCATCCGGCCCCACCCCTTCAGCGCCGACCAGATTCCCCGCTCGAGCCTGAAGCGGTCGATCGGCGCCGACGAATTGATGGCGCGAATGCGATAGAGGCCGACGCCGGTCCACTGGAAGCCGCACTTCTCCAGCACCCGGCGGGAGGCCGGGTTGGTCACCCGCGCGCCGGCCTGCAGCGCCTCATGGTCGAGATCGGTGAAGGCGTAGTCGATCAGCGCGTGCAGGGCTTCGGTCGCGTAGCCGTTGCCCCAATGGGGCACGCCCAGCCAGTAGCCGAGCTCCGGCGTCTCGTCCTGGAACATGATCCCGCAGGCACCGATTACCGACTTGTCGCGCAGCGTGACGAGGAACACCGCCTCACCGCCGGTCTTGTTCGCTCCGTCGATAAAACCCTCGGCATCCGCCAACTTGTACGGATGCGGAATG
>CAZUDR010000296.1:0-3862 GCA_964618715.1 uncultured Undibacter sp.
CATCCCGGCTTGCGGGTCGCCGACCTGCTCGAAATCCTCAATATCACCAAGCAGTCGCTCGGACGCGTGCTCAAGCAACTGGTCGACGAGGGCTATGTCGTGCAGAAAGAGGGCTCACAGGACCGCCGCCAGCGGCTGCTTTTCGTGACGCCCAAGGGCGAGGCGCTGGCGCTCAAGCTCGCCGGCCTGCAGACCGAGCGCATCAACCGCGCCTTCGCCAGCCTCGGCCCAGGCGCCCACGAGGCGGCACGGCGTTTTCTCACCGCCATGATCGACGACGACAACCGCGAAGGCGTGCTGCGCCTCATCGCGCGCGCCGACCGTACCGCCAAGCCGCGGAGCTGACCGCGCATGATCCCGCAAGGTGAACGGCGGTTCTCGGGCACGATCATGCGCCGGGCATAGGGCCGCGGAGGATCCTGGCCGATGAGCCTGCCCGCCAAGCTCGCCGACGACGCCCCGCATCTGCTCATCGTCGATGACGATCGCCGCATCCGCGATCTGCTATCGCGTTTTCTCACCGGCGAAGGCTATCGGGTAACCACTGCCGAGACAGCGGCCGACGCGCGCGCCAAGCTCGAAGGCCTGCGTTTCGATCTGATCATTCTCGACGTGATGATGCCGGGCGAATCCGGGCTCGACTTCGCCAAGGCGATTCGCGGCGCCGCCAACAACGTGCCGATCCTGATGTTGACCGCGCGCGACGCCACGGAAAGCCGCATTATGGGTCTGGAGAGCGGTGCCGACGACTATCTGTCCAAACCGTTCGAGCCGCGTGAGTTGTCGCTGCGCATCGCCAGCATTCTCAAGCGGGCACAGCCGGCGGCGGCGCCTCCGGTGGAATCGGTGAGTTTCGGGCCGTTTGTCTACCATCTGGCGCGCGGTGAATTGCGCAAGGGCGACGAGATCATTCGCCTGACCGACCGCGAGCGCGAGATGCTGCGCGTGCTGGCGGCTTCGCCGGGCGAGACGGTAACGCGCGTCTCTCTCGCCGGCAACGGCGACTCGGTCAGCGAGCGGGCGGTCGACGTGCAGATCAACCGCCTGCGGCGCAAGATCGAGCGCAATCCCGCCAATCCGTTGTACGTGCAGACCGTGCGCGGCATCGGCTACCGGCTGGTGATTGCCACATGACCAGCCTCGACATCGGCAACGGCGTCCGGACTGCGCTCACGCGGCTGCGTGAAGCCTGGGAGTGGTACGACGCTCTGCCTCTCGTGCGCAGGATTCACAGCGGTCTTGGCCAATTGCCCGACGGCTGGCGGCGGATGAGCCGCTGGGTCAAGTCGGCCATGCCGAAAGGCCTTTACGCGCGCGCCCTGCTCATCATTATCGCGCCGATGGTGATCCTGCAGTCGGTAATCGCCTTCGTGTTCATGGAACGGCACTGGAATCTGGTGACCCAGCGCCTGTCCGCCGGAGTGGTGCAGGACATCGCCGCGCTGATTGACGTTTATCGCAGCTACCCGCAGGACGCGGAACGCGCGCAGATCAGGCGCATCGCCCAGCAGCGGCTTGGTCTGGTGGTCGACTTCCTGCCGCTCGGCGACCTGCCGCCGCCGGGTCCGAAGCCGTTCTTCTCGCTTCTGGATCAGGCGCTGTCTGAGGAATTGCGCAAGCAGATCGGCCGGCCGTTCTGGATCGATACTGTCGGCAAATCGGCACTGGTCGAGATCCGCGTCCAGCTCGACAATTCGGTCATGCGGGTGTTCGCGCGGCGAAGCGCGGCCTATGCGTCAAATTCCGAAATTTTCCTGATCTGGATGGTCGGCACATCCACGGTACTGCTCGTTGTCGCCATCATCTTTCTGCGCAATCAGATCAGGCCGATTCTTCGCCTGGCCGACGCCGCCGAAAGCTTCGGCAAGGGACGCGAGGTCCCCAACTACCGTCCGCGCGGGGCCCGCGAGGTGCGCCGCGCGGCCGCCGCCTTCATCGAGATGAAGACGCGCGTCGAACGCGCCATGGAGCAACGCACCGCCATGCTTGCCGGTGTCTCCCACGACCTGCGCACGGTGCTCACCCGCTTCAAGCTGGAACTCGCACTGCTCGGCGACAGTCCGGAAGTCGAGGCAATGAAGCGCGACGTCGACGAGATGGCGCGCATGCTGGAGGCCTATCTCGCCTTTGCCCGTGGCGATCTCGGCGAACTGTCCGCGCCGGTCGACATGGCGGGCTTCCTCGAGGAGCTGAGGGCCGACGTGGAGCGGCACGGCCACAATGCGACAGTCGCGTTTCACGGCACGCCGATCGTCACCGTGCGCCCCGCCGCCTTCCGGCGTTGCCTGTCCAATCTGGTTTCAAACGCGATGCGCTTCGCCTCCACGATCGCGATCACCGGCCACCGCGACCATCGCTGGCTCACCATCGCAGTTGACGATGACGGGCCGGGCATTCCCGCCGACATGCGCGAAGACGTGTTCAAGCCGTTCCTGCGGCTTGACGACGCCCGCAACCAGGACGAGGGCGGTACGGGGCTTGGCCTGGCGATCGCGCGTGACATCGCGCGTTCGCATGGCGGCGACATCATGCTCGGTGACAGTCCGATGGGCGGATTGCGGGCGACCGTGCGGGTTCCGGTATAGTGCCGCCTCGAGGCTTCAGGACGTCGACTGTTGGTCCCTGATTTGTGCTCGCGCGGCAATGAGCCGGCGCGACCTGACTATGCCGCTTCCGGCTCCTCGTCCTCATGGCGCCTGTGCCTGCGCCTGCGCCGTCCGCGCAGGATACAGACGGGGATCGCGCAGAGGTCGTTGAGGAAGCCGGCCCAGCGTTCGGCCCTCGCCAGCCCGCGGTCGAGCGCGGCCATCGTGCGGTCGAGGCCTTCTTCCTCGTCGTCCACCCAAACCGACAGCACTCGCCCGAACATCAATGCCGCGCCCTGTGCACGGACAGCGCCGCGCGGGCCCGTGCTGCTGATGCCGGCTGCCTCCAGCATCCAGTGCTGCGACCGGACAGCCATGGCATTGAGCGCCAGCGCGAGGCCGGGATTGCGCCGCGCCGAATGCATGATCGACCGGACGGCGTCCTTGTAAGGGGCGAGTGCGTCCAGCCGGCGCATGAGGACGTCGAACAGCCGCTCGCGCGGCGATTCCTCAACCATGTCGGCGTCGCCGCCGGCGAGCACGGCGCGGTCGATGTCCTTGATGTGGGCGGCGAAGATCGCCAGCACCGAGCCGAACTCGGCGCGCAGTTGCGAGAGCTTGAGGCCGGCGCGCCCGGCGATTTCCGCCAAGCCGATTTCCTCGACCGGATGTTCGGCGAGCAGCGCCATCAGCGCGTCGACGGCCTTGTCGCGATCGGACGTGCCGCGCGGCGGCGGGGCGCCCGGGGCCTTGCGTTGGCGTTTCGTCCTGCGAGCCATGGCAGCCTCCCGTATGACCGGAGCGTGACCCTAATGTATGGCCGCAAACGCCATCATTCCAGAGCGGTTCCGTTATCCGGCAAGTTCGCGCGAACGGCGCGTGGCCGCAGCGACCGCTTCTTTCAGAATCTCGTCGAAGCCGCCGGGACCCATGAGGATCTCCAGCGCCGCGGCGGTTGTGCCGCCGGGCGAGGTCACGTTCTGCCGCAGAGTGGCGGCATCGTGAGCGGAACGGTGCAGCAGCTCCCCGGATCCGCCGACCGTTTCGCGCGCCAGACGGGCGGCGAGCTCGGCCGGCAGGCCGGCGGCGATACCGGCCCGGGTCATGGCCTCGACTAGCAGGAAGACATAGGCCGGCCCCGAGCCAGACACCGCAGTGACCGCGTCCATCAAGGATTCGTCGCGGACCCATTCGACGTTGCCGATGGCGGCGAGCAGGTCGGATGCCTGCCTGCGCTGGCGTGCCGAGACGTACGTGTTGGGCATGGCGACGGTGAT
>CAZUDR010000296.1:3872-4848 GCA_964618715.1 uncultured Undibacter sp.
CGTCACAGCCTTGTTGGCGTAAAGCGCGGAAATGCCGCGGCCGATGGCGGCCGGTGTGTTCGGCATGGCGCGTACGATTGCCGTGCCGGACGGGAGGGCCTCCTGCAGAAAGCGCAATGTGCGCCCGGCCATGATGGAGAGCGCCAGCGTCGTCCTGCCGACATGGGCGCGCACGGCGGGCAGCGCCTCGGGCGCGCTCTGCGGCTTCACCGCGATGACGATGGCCGAGGCCTGCGTCGGCGTTTTCGGATTGATCTTCAGCCCGCGCCGGGTCAGCGTCCTGATTGCCTTGCCGGGCTGCGGTTCGAGCACAATAATCTTTTTCGGCGACAGGCCGCGCGCCAGCCAGCCCTCGAGCATGGCCTGGCCCATCTTGCCGGCTCCAAGCAGGACGAGCGGGCCGGGGAATTTGGCGAGGGGGCGCTTGATGTTGCTGCGAGCCGCCATAACACGCTCCGTGTCATCACCCGCGCGAGCGGGTGATCCAGTAACAACGAACGCCGCGATCACTCGGCAGCGTCGGATCATACTGGATGCCCCGCTTTCGCGGGGCATGACAAGTGGGGGTTACGCCTCGCCCGAAGTTTCGAACATGGCTGCGGCCAGCGCCTCCTGGGCGCCCTTGCCGGCCCAGACCACGAACTGGAAAGCGCTGAAATAGCGTTCACAGCAGTCGAGTGCGGTGGAGAGCAGCGCCTGGCATTGCTGGCCGGAGGCTTCCACGCCGCCCGCCAGCACCAGCGCGTGGCGGAACATCACGATGCCTTCCTTGCTCCACAAATCGAAATGGCCGACCCAGAGCTGCTCGTTGATCCGCGAGATCAGCGCCTGCACCTCGGCACGGCGGCGCTCGGGAACCTTGAGGTCGAATGCGCAGGCCAGATGCAGCGCCTCGATATCGACCATCCAGGTGTAGGACAGCTGGTAGTCGGTCCAGCGCCCGGTCACAAGGATGGTGATTTCGTCGTCACCGGCA
>CAZUDR010000297.1:0-4843 GCA_964618715.1 uncultured Undibacter sp.
TTCGTTGAAGCGGGCGAGGAACTTGTTGTAGTTCTTCTCGTGCACGTAGAAGCGCGTCGGCGAGATGCAGACCTGGCCGGCGTTGCGGTACTTGAAGGCGGCGATCGTGTCGGCGGCCTTTTCCGGATCGGCATCGTCGAACACCACGACCGGCGAGTGCCCGCCGAGCTCCATGGTGGCGCGCTTCATGCCCTTCGCGGCGAGGCCGGCGAGATGCTTGCCGACCGGAACCGAACCGGTGAAGGAGATCTTCTTGACCTGCTTCTTCGGGATCAGGTGTTCCGAGACCTGGGCCGGCACGCCGAACACCAGGTTGAGCACGCCTGCCGGCAGACCCGCGTCGGCGAAGCACTTGACCAGCTCGACGCAGCCGGCCGGCGTCTCTTCCGATCCCTTGATGATGATCGAGCAGCCGGCGGCAAGCGCGCCGGCAATCTTGCGCACCGGCGTGAGCACCGGGAAATTCCATGGCGTGAAGGCCGCGACCACGCCGACCGGCTCGTGGACCACGAGCTGGCGCACCCCCTTCTGCCGCCCGGGCACGATGCGGCCGTAGGTGCGGCGGCCCTCCTCGGCGTACCAGTCGATGATGTCGGCGGAGGTCAGCACTTCCGCGCGCGCTTCCGCATAGATCTTGCCCTGCTCCTGCACCATCCCCTCGGCAACGTGGTCGTGGCGCTCGCGCAGGAGGTCGGCGGCCTTGCGCAGGATCCTGGAGCGATCATAGGCCGACGTGGTCTTCCATTGTGCGAAACCACCGACGGCGGCGTCGAGCGCCGCATCGAGATCGGCCGTGCTGGCGTGGGGCAGGTGCGCCAGGGTCTTGCCGGTCGCAGGATTGATGACATCCTCGCCCTTGCGCCCGTCGCCGTTGAGCCACTTGCCGTCGATGTAAAGCCCGAGGTCGGTATACATGCAGTCCTCGTTGTTGCCGGAATGAACAATGAACGTTGTGCGCGCTGGATTAGCACTTTCACCGATGCGCGGCCATGGGGCGGAAATTGTCATGATCGCGGCGCGGACGTGAGACGAAGGCCTTAGGTGCACTGCACTGTGATACATCATGGCACGCCGGAATCCGTCCGTGTTTACGGGCGGTTGCACGATGCCGTGCAAAGCCCGCGAATGCGGCCATGGGTCGCGCTTCAGATGGTGCGTAATTCCTGTTGGCCACGACGGAAATTCTAATGATATGATGCCTCTAAGTGGCGCGCCGGGCCGGCGAACGTTGAAAAGCGCAACGCTGGCACCCGGTTTTTGCAAGGGAATGTCAGATTCCGACAATGGCGCCACGCCAGTCGGGAGGATCAACGATAATGGGAGGTTACGACATGCGATTGCTGACGAAGCTCGCGCTCGGCATGGCCGGCGCGGTTTTTGCATACAACGTCGCGGCTGCCGAAGACGTCATTACGCTCGGGGCGGCGGTATCACTGACCGGAAAGTACTCGACCAACGGCCTCTATACGCAGAAGGGCTATGATCTCGCGGTCGAGAAGATCAATTCGCAGGGCGGCGTGAAGGTCGGCGGCAAGACCTACAAGCTTGAGGTCAAGTATTACGACGACGAGTCCACGCCGGCGCGCGGCGCCGAACTGGCCGAGCGTCTGATCAAGCAGGATGGCGTCAAGTTCATCCTGGGCCCCTACTCGTCCGGCCTGACCAAGGCAATCGCTCCGGTGACCGAAGCAAACAAGACACCGATGGTGGAAGCCAACGGCGCGTCCCGCTCGTTGTTCACCAACGGCTGGAAGTACATCTTCGCCACGCTGTCGACCGCCGACCAGTATCTGGCCAGCGTGATCGATCTGGCGGCCGAGCATGCGGACAAGCTCAACAAGAAGCCCGATCAGATAACGGTTGCGATCGTGGTCGAGAACGACCCGTTCTCCAAGGACATCAGGGCGGGCGTTGTCGAGCGCATGAAGAAATACGGCATGAAGCTGGTCATTGACGACCAGATGCCGCGCGACCTGAACGACATTTCGCCGTCGCTCACCAAGGTGAAGGCGCTCAAGCCCGACGTCCTCGTGACCTCCGGCCACACCAAGGGCGCGGTCACTGCCGCCCGGCAGATCACCGAGCTCAAGGTGACTGCGCCGATCATCGCCATGACGCAGTGCGATTCCGGCAAGATCATCGAGAAGTTCGGCGGCGGCGTCGAATACTTCCTGTGCCCGACCCAGTGGGATTCGACGCTCACCTATTCGGGCAAGGTGTTCGGCAAGGCGGCAAACTTCAAGAAGGAATTTGTCGACAAGTACAAGGATAACCCGCCCTATCAGGCGGCCGAGTCGGCGGCAGCCGTCGTCGTCTATGCCGATGCCCTGCAACGGGCCGGCAAGATCGATACCGAGGCAGTGCGCGAGGCCCTGACCAAGACCGACCTCGACACGTTCTACGGTCACATCAAGTTCGACGAGACCGGCAAGAACACCGCCAAGCCGATGGCGCTTTATCAGATCCTCGGCGGCAAGTTTGTCGTCGTCGCGCCGACAAAATTCGCGGCGGAAAAGGCGGTCGTTCCCCGCCCGGCGATGAACTGATCGTCGTCGAAATCCCGGCCGGGGCTCGTGCAGCCCCGGCCGTGCATTTTTTTCAGTGTGGCGGCCGCGGGTCGAGGGGACCTTTTCGTGCTCGACAATCTCATGATCCTTATCCAGGCGCCGGTGATCACCGCCGACCTGGTGATCAATGGCCTGCTGGTCGGCGCGATTTTCGCACTTGCCGCCTACGGGCTCGCCCTGGTCTGGGGCGTGATGAACATCATCAACATCGCGCAGGGCGAGTTCGTCATGATGGGCGGCTATGTCGCCATGGTCCTGTTCTGGAACGACATCCATCCGCTGTTCGCGGTGCCGCTGGCCCCGCTCATCCTGTTCATCATCGGCTGGGCGCTCTATCGGCTGGTGGTCTTTCGCGTGGTCGACCGCGACCTGTTCGTCTCGCTGCTGGCAACCTTCGGCCTGTCAATCGTGCTGCAACAGCTGATGAATACTGTCTTCACCGGCGATATCTGGACTGCCGAATCCGATCTCGGAACCTCGCTGCTGTTCGGCGGCCTCGTTTCGATCTCGAACGTCAAGATCGTCGCCTTCTTTCTCGCCATCCTTCTCGGCGTCTGCCTCATGACTTTTCTGCGCTATTCGCGCCTGGGGCAGGCGATCCGCGCCACCGCCCAGAACCCGCGCGCGGCGCGCGTGCTGGGCATCGATACCGACAAGCTCTACGCCATCACCTTCGGGCTGAATGCGGCGATCTGCGGCGCCTGCGGTGCGCTGGTCGCCATGACCTACAACATCCACCCCTATATCGGCCTCCCCTACACCATTCGCGCGTTCATGATCGTGATCGTCGCCGGCCTCGGCAACCTGGCCGGCGTCGTGCTCGCCGGGCTCGGCCTCGGCGCGGCCGAGAACATTGCCGGCTTCGTGCTCGGAGCCGAGTTCCAGCTGGCCTTCGTATTCGGCTTGCTGGTGGTGGTTCTGGTGTGGCGTAACACGCGTCTTGCGGCCAAACGGCAGTATCTGAAATGAATATCCCCTTGCAGAAAATCATCGGCTACGTCGCGATCGCCGCGGTCGGGTTGGCAGCGCCTTTCGTATTCCCGAACTATCACTCACAGATGGCCGAACTCTGGCTGTTCGTGGTGTTCGCGCTGACCTGGGACCTGGTCGGCGGCCAAATGGGCTACAACTCGTTCGGCAACGTGCTGTTTATCGGCGTGGGCGCCTACGCCTGCGTGGTCGTTCAGGTCGGACTGTTCTACAACATCGCGCTTTACACCGCCTCCGATGGCGGTGATCAGACGATCTATGTATTCGATCTTGCCCAGTACCTGACCGGACTGGCGATCGGCCTGCCAGTGGCCGCGATTCTGGCCGGGCTCGTCGCCATTTTCTTCGGCTCGGTCGTGCTCGGCATGCGCGGGCACTATTTTGCCATCTGCACCCTCGGGCTCGGCGTCGCCGCCGGCCAGGTCGCCGCCGGCTGGGAATGGATCGGCGCGGGCTCCGGCATGACGCCACCCAACCCGCCGGACAACATCCACGATCTTTCCGAGTTCTACTACTTCTTCAGTTTCGTCCTGGCGATCGCCACCTTCGCCACGATCCGCTGGCTGTTGTCGACCCGCTTCGGGCTGGCACTCAACGCCATCCGCGACGACGAAGACAAGGCGGAGGCCATGGGCCTCCCGACCAAGAGCATCAAGGTCACGGCGTGGATGGTTGCTGCGGTCTTCCTCGGCATCTCTGGCGGCATTCTCGGCAACATCAAGCGCTTTATCGACCCGATCGATGTCGCCTTCGCCGGCGAGACCTACGGCGTGTGGATGGTGCTGATGGCGATTCTCGGCGGCAAGGGCACCATCTGGGGTCCGGTCATTGGCGCTACCATCTTCCAGGTGCTCAAGGAGGTGTTCTGGACGTATCTGCTCGGCTGGCAGCGCGTCGCGCTTGGCCTGATGATCGTGCTCATCGTCGTGTTCTTCCCCCAGGGTATCCTCGGCTGGACCCGCGAGAAGTTCCCGCAACTGTTCGGGCATCGCGTCGATCGCAAGCTGGCGAGGGAGCCGGCCGAATGAGCATCATGCTCGAAGTCGAGAACGTTTCGAAATCCTTCGGCGGCGTTCAGGCCAACAAGACGATTTCGCTCACCGTGCCGGAAGGCGAGATCGTCGGGCTGATCGGCCCGAACGGCTCCGGCAAGACCACGTTGTTCTCCTCCATCGTCGGGCAGCACCCGATCGACGAAGGTTCGATCCGCTTCGAGGGCGAGGAGATATCGAAGCTGCGCGTGCCGCAGATCGCCCGGCTCGGTCTTCTGCGCACCTTCCAGCAGA
>CAZUDR010000298.1:0-4811 GCA_964618715.1 uncultured Undibacter sp.
ATCGTCGACGCCATCAAAAACGGGCAGGTTCAGCTGGTTTTCAACACCACCGAGGGGGCAACCGCGCTGGCCGACAGCCGGTCCCTGCGCCACGCCGCCCTCTTGCATAAAGTCCCCTACTACACCACTCTTTCAGGGGCCGTCGCCGCGGCGCAAGGCATTAAAGCCTATCTGGGGGGTGACCTCGAGGTGCGCGCGCTGCAAAGTTATTACGGCAGCCGGGCCTGAAAGACATCCGGTCCGCGTCCACGCGACGGTGCGAGTTCGGCCGGTAGGGACCACGGTTGCGGCCTGAAAAAGGGCCGCGGTCGGGTCGCGTTGTTTCACCGGCCCCGGTTTCCATGGCTCCGGTGCGCGGAGGACCCGTCGCCGGAGTCGTATTGCGAGTCGAAGGAACGCTGATTTCGCTGTTGGGAAGGGCTTGGCGGCGCTGCAAGCAGGTCGAGAAAAGTCCGGCGGCCGCCAGGAGGAGATGAGACGATGGAAAAGATACCGATGACCGCGGCAGGCTATGCGACGCTCGAAGCCGAGCTCAAGCATTGCCAGCAGGTCGAGCGCCCGCGCATCATCCAGCAGATCACCGATGCGCGCACGCACGGCGACCTTTCGGAGAACGCCGAGTATCACGCCGCCAAGGAAGCGCAGTCCCTCAACGAGGGCCGTATCGCCGAACTGGAGGACAAGCTCGCGCGCGCCGACGTCATCGACGTATCAAAACTGTCCGGCGACACCATCAAGTTCGGCGCAACGGTCACGCTGATCGACGAGGACACGGACGAGAAAAAGGTGTGGCAGATCGTCGGCGAGCCGGAGGCGGACGCCAAGGAAGGCCGCATCTCGGTCACCTCGCCGCTGGCCAAGGCGCTGATCGGCAAGACCAAGGGCACCTCGGTCGAGGTCAACACGCCCGGCGGGGCGAAGGCCTATGAGGTGAAGAAGGTGGAGTGGCGCTAGGGCCCGGCCCCGGGTCCTGTTCGTTCGCGACATCTCGGGTTGGCGCCGCCGGGCTTGCCTCCGTTTGTTTGCACGGGACGCCGCGGCTTTCGTTCCCGGCCCGGGCACGAGGCGATCAGCGCGTGCAACCCACGCGAACCAGTTCGCAGTCGTTGCCTCCGTTTTTTGCGCAAGCTTTCAGGGCGGCCAATGCCGCGGCCTTCGCGGTCGGCGCCGACCCGCCTGCCCACGCGCCGCTTGCAAAATCGCCTGCCACCCCTCCGCAATACTTGCGGTACCAGACGGCAACTTCGCATCCCTGCTTGCTGCCACCGCACTCGGCAACCGCCTTGCGTTGCGCCGACTTGCGGCTTCGATATCCCGATGATTCACCCCAGCGCGTGGTTTTGGGACTATAGGCGATCGCCGCAAAACCCCGACGAACCGGGCCCATGGCGCCGCTCGGGATTTCCCCTGGCACGATCGAGAGACGTCTCAGCGCATCCTTGGCAGCCGCATCAGATGGACTGAGTTCAAGCACCCTGCGAAAATCCGCGATGGCTTCGCTCTTGCGGCCCATCGCCTTGTAGGCGAAGCCGCGATCGCGATAGGCATCCAGGAGACTTCCGCCGCGACGGATGGCCTCGTCGTAGTCGGCAATTGCACGCTCGTATTGGCGGAGAGCGCGATATGAGCGCCCGCGCGCAACATAGGCCAGCGAATAGTCGGGATTGAGCCGGATTGACTCGTTGCAGTCCTCGATTGCGCTATTGAATTTCTTCTGGTCCAGGAACGCGATGGCACGATTCAGGTAGGCCATCGCATAATTGGGTTCAATTTTGATGGCCCTGGAATAGTCGGCGAAGGCGCGGTCAAGGTCCTGCCTGGACCGATAGCTGTTACCGCGATTGTTGTAGGGAAACGCGTTTTTCGGATCGAGCCGGATCGCCTCGGTATAGTCGGCGATCGCGCGGTCATAGTCGCCTTTGGCATTGTAGGAAATGCCACGGTCGTTGTACGCCAGCGCGTATCCGGGATTGAACCGGATCGCTCGGCTGTAGTCGGCGATCGCGCGGTCATGGTCGCCCCTGGTGCCGTATGCGACACCGCGGTTGTAGTAGGCGAGGGCCAATCCGGGTTCGGCGCGGATCGCTTCCGTGTAGTCGGCAATCGCACGGTCATATTCACCCTTGAGCCTGTAGGCGTTACCGCGGTTGTTGTACGCCAGCGCAAATTTCGGGTCGAGGCGGAGCGCCACCGCATAGTCGGCGATTGCAAGGTCAAATTTTTTCTGGGCGGCATACGCGACGCCGCGCGCATTGTAGGCCTGCTCGTAATCCGGGTTGTCCCGAATCGCATCTGTGTAATCGGCGATGGCGCGGTCAAAATCCTTTGTGACGCCCTGCCCCAGATAGTACATCAGGCCGATGTTGATCATCGCAGCTTCGTAGCCCTTGCCGGCGGCCTTGCGATACTCGGCAAGCGCCTCGCTGAAGGACTGCGCCTTGTGCAGCGCGCGCCCAAGCTGAAAGTGAAAACGCGGCGTTCCGGGGTGGGCGACGAGAGCGTTCCTGCAGGCATCGATGGCACGCGAAGGCTGAAGGTCGTCGTACTGCATTCCCTTCGCGGTTTTCTTCGGGTCGCGAGGATGCGCTGCCAGCCGGTCGCAGTCATTGGCCGGCGGCGGCAAGGATGCTGTTTGCGTCGGCGGCGGACCGGACGGTTCGGGCGGTGACTCGGGTGACTCGGTCGCCGGAGATTCGGGAGCGGCACTGGCGACCGGCGGGATCGGCGGTGCCGACGCATCGCGGGCGTGCGGCACCGGCTCAGCCGATGCAGTGGCGCCAAGATTGACGTCACCAAGAAGCGACGATGCAACCCACGGAACCTGCGCGCCGCCCGAGGCGCGAGAAACGCCGATACGGACGCGGTTGAAGATTTCCTCCATGGTCAGGTTTGCGGTCCGCAGTCCCTTGACCAATTCGGCGGCAAACAGGCTGTGGCCGCCCGAATTTCGCTCATCGATGACCCGGTTGAGTCCGCCCGAATAGAGCACCAGTGTGTCGACGGGAGCGTTGAGCGGGGCAAGTCCGGCAGCAGACTTGCGAAAACGGCGCTCAAAGGGATTCCGGCGAGCTGCATCGATAACAACGATTTTTGCTTTCGCGCCCTTGCGGCGCATCTCGGCCAGCAGCGCATCGAGATTGACACCGTCGCGACGTACATCCGCCTCGGTCCAGATCTGGGCGTTGACCGGAACCAGATAACTTTGCCGCGCGACCTGCAGGCCAAAACCGCTGAAATAGAAAACCGCGGTCGAGCCTTTTCCGATCCTGCCGACAAAGGCGTCGACTGCAGCCTGAAGGTCGTCCGTGCCGAGATTCTGCTTAAGCTCGACGTTGAAATCGAGTCGGCGGAATTCCTC
This sequence comes from uncultured Undibacter sp., assembly GCA_964618715.1. Taxonomy (GTDB): domain Bacteria; phylum Pseudomonadota; class Alphaproteobacteria; order Rhizobiales; family Xanthobacteraceae; genus Pseudolabrys. The sequence continues at coordinate 3,359 of CAZUDR010000298.1, forward strand.
CGCCACGGCGGTGGCATCCTTGATCGCGTTGGGCAGCGGCTCGACCGCATTGGGGTAATCCGCATTGCCGATGACGAGGGCAATACGCCGGTCATCCTGCTGGGCGGGCGCGGGAACAAGCGCCGTCAGCAGAAAGATAAACACGCCCAGCCACGTCAGGCCGGATTTGCGACGCACGGACACCGCGTCCCCCCACTCAGCCAGCGCAGTTTCTGTCTGCTCCTGTCGGGTCTTGCCGTTTCAGCAATAACCTCCGGCATTCCAATAATATTTTACCAACTCGACGGGCGTACCGGAACCCGGAATCAATCTTCCTGACCGGTCACGGAATCACAGGCGTCTGCTGAAATCGCGCGCGAACCGCGGCGGTCATGCACGAGAAGGTGGTCTGCACGCCACAGTGCGATTGCGGCGCGTGATTGATTATGAAAAAGTCAGGTGGCGGCAATCATTGTGTTGATACAAGGACAGCACAGTCACGCGCACCCGTGATCCCCGGCAGCCGGCCTGGGTCCCCGACCGGTCGCCTTCGCGATCGCATCGATCAACCGGGACACCGAAAACGGCTTTAGCAGAAAGTCGGCGCAGCCCAGTTCGGCGGCCTGACGCTGAACAACGTCGTCCGTGTCGCCGCTCATGAAGACGAACGGAATCGCAAAGCCGCCGGCCGCGAGGTGCCGGCACAACTCGATGCCCGAAATGTCACTGAGCCGGATATCGACAATGAGGCATTTCGCCCGGCTTGTCCGCGCGGTCTTCAGGAACTGCTCGGCCGACGTATAGAGCTCCGTCTGGCAGTCGTAGGGGGCCAGCATGTTGTCGAACGAAATAAGCAGGTCAGGATCGTCGTCTATAAATCCAACCGTCAGCCGTTTCGCCATCTCTCTGTGTTCTCGCAAGGTTTAGCCAGCGATGCGGCCCGCCCGGTTCGGCGCCGGACCGTTGCAATTCCTGCGCTTGATATGATCGGCAGCGGGCCGAAGTCTTGCGATCGGCGGCCATATTCTTGTCCGTCGCTGCCAGCGTGCGGGCGAGATCCTGCCACGCAATGGCAGATGCCGCGCGATGACCCGTGAGGGCATCGCGCCTTTCGCGTGTGTTCAGGAAGCGGAGCGGCAGAATGCCGCGCGCGGCGCGCGTTCGTTCTTCATCCCGCGCGCAAGGCGCCGGTAAGAACGGACTAGTCGCCTTCCATCGGCACCATCGCCGCATCCTTCGACTGGCGCAGCACCAGCGATGTCTTCACGTTGCGCACGTTGGGCGCGGCGGTCAGTTTCTCGACGAACCCCTGGAAGGTCTTGAGATCCGGCGCCACGCACTTGAGCACGAAGTCGATCTCGCCCGAGAGCATCCAGCATTCGCGCACCAGCGGCTGGGCGCGGACGAACTCTTCGAAGGCAACGAGGTCGGCCTCCGCCTGACTTGCCAGATGCACCGAGGCGAACACCGCGAC
>CAZUDR010000299.1:0-4781 GCA_964618715.1 uncultured Undibacter sp.
ACCAGGAACGAGGCAGCCAATATCGGCGCCTGCCTCGAAACCGTGGGCTTTGCCGACGAACGCATTGTGGTCGACAGTGGCAGCACCGACGAGACTGTTGCCATCGCCGAAAGCAAGGGCGCACGCGTTGAATTCAATGCCTTCAAGGGATTTGGCCAGCAGTTCAACCATGCGCTGTCTTTGGCGCAAGGCGAATGGGTATTTTCCATCGATGCCGACGAGCGGGTCAGCGAGGCTCTGGCCGCCGAGCTGCAACAGGCGATGGACCAAGGCTCGGCCGATGGCTACGAGATGCCGCGGCTGTCAACGTTCTGCGGCCGGCCGATGCGGCATTCCGGCTGGTATCCCGACTACGTCCTGCGCCTGTGGCGGCGCGGACGCGCGCGCTGGACGGACGATCTCGTGCATCCCCGCCCGGTCTGCGACGGCCCGGTCGGGCGCCTGAAACAGCCGCTCGATCATCATCCCGTCGTTCGCATCGACCAGGCTCTGCGCCGTATGGACCATTATTCGACACTGGCTGCCGACATGCTGGTCGCCCGCGGGAAAAGGGTCTACTTCCTCAGCGGTATCGTCCACGGTCTGTGGACGTTCGCGCGCACCTACGTGTTGCGCGCAGGCTTCCTCGACGGCCGGGAAGGGTTCCTGCTGGCGGTCGCCAATGCGGAAGGGACCTACTACAAGTACATGAAGGCTTGGCTGGCCAGCCGCCGCGCGCGATGATGGCTGCTGCGCTCGCAGGCAGGATGCGATGACCGGTCAGATTTCAATCATCGTGACGACCTATAATCGCGAAGACGCTCTCGCGGCGGTGTTGCGTTCACTGGCCGGGCAGAGCGATCGGGATTTCGAGGTGCTCGTCGCCGACGACGGCTCGGGGCCGGCAACGGCGGCGACCATCGCGGCCTGGAAGGCGAACGTCGGCCACCGGCTCCATCACGTCTGGCAGGAAGACCAGGGCTTCCGTGCCGCCGAGATCCGCAACCGCGCCATTCTCGCCGCGCGCGGCACCTACATTATCTTCCTCGACGGCGACTGCCTTGCGCGGCCGGATTTTGTCGCCACCCATCGCCGGCTGGCCGAGCCGGACTGCTTTGTCACCGGGAACCGCGTGCTGTTGTCGGCGGCGCTGACCGACAAGGTATTGGGCGACAACCTTTCACCGGAGCGCTGGAGCCTTTCGCGCTGGATCGCGGAACGCGGGCGGGGCGGGGTCAACCGGCTCTCGGCCATTCTGCATTTGCCGCTTGGCCCGTTGCGGCGATTGCGGGGGAACAGCTGGAAAGGCGCGCGGTCCTGCAATCTCGCCGTCTGGCGTGCCGACCTCGATCGGGTCGACGGCTTTGACGCTGACTATCGGGGCTGGGGCAAGGAGGATTCCGACATCGTCGTGCGGTTGCTGCGGGCGGGCGTGCAGCGCAAGGACGGCGTGTTTGCCACGGGCGTGCTGCATCTCTGGCATCCGCAGGAAGACCGCGGCCGGCTGGCGGAGAACGAGCGACGGCTCTCCGGCATCATGAGCGCCGACCGCATTCGTGCGCAGCGTGGCCTGTCGTCGATTCAAGCCACCGCGTCAACGGTCATGGCTGCGGGTTGAGCAATGACCTTGAGGTAGTGGATGTCCGGACTTCCAATCACGGCACCTGTTGACCGGGTCAGACTGGCGCGCATCGCCGACGGACTTGCCGTCGCAGTGGCGGCATCGCTGCCGCTGTCGACGTCGGCCACCAGCATTCTTCTGGTACTCTGGTTGCTCGCAGTCATACCGTCGATCGATTGGAACGACGTGCGGGACGATTACCTGTCGCCGGCCGGAGGACTGCCGGTCGTTCTTGTCCTGTTCGGCGTCCTTGGCATGGTGTGGTCCGACGTGGCGCTGAGCGAACGCTGGGAGGGGCTCGAACCGTTTCTCAAGCTGCTCGTAATCCCGCTCCTGATTGTACAATTTCGTCATTCCGATCGCGCGTTGTGGGTATTCGGGGCCTATGTGCTGTCCTGCGTGTTCCTGATGGTCGTCGCGGCGATTGGTCCGTTCATCCCTCCGATCGATGCGATCCTGCAGAAAAATGACCACGTGCTGGTGAAAAATCCGGCAACCCAGAGCGGGGAATTCGTGACCTGCATCTTCGGCCTGCTTCTGGTGGCCGTGGATTACGTCGAGCGGCGGCGATGGCTGCCGCTGGCCATCCTGCTGATCATTGTGTTCGGCATGCTTGCAGAAATCCTCTATTTGGCAACGGGACGCACGGCGCTGGTGGTCGCGCCCGTTCTGCTGGTGCTGTTCGCGCTGACCCGGTTGACCGTGAGGGCGGGCGTCGTCGTGGTCGCCGCCGCTGTTCTGATCGGGGGCGTTGCGTGGTATTCGTCACCGTATCTCTACAAACGCACAGTCGCCGTCTGGACGCACCTCCAGGAGTATGAACAGGCGGACGAGCGCAATTCGGCGGGCGAACGCGTCGAGTTCGCCAGGAAGTCGCTCGAACTCTGGCGTGAAGCACCGGTCATCGGCCATGGCACCGGCTCGACCCGCGCAGTCTTTGAAAAGTCGGCTGAAGGCAGGTCCGGCGCGGCCGGCTGGGCGACGACGAACCCACACAATCAGACATTTGCGGTGGCGATCCAGCTTGGACTGGTCGGTGTTCTGGTGCTGTGGGCGATGTGGCTCTCCCATTTGTTCCTGTTCCGGGGCGGCGGGCTGGCCGGGTGGGTCGGACTGGTGATTGTCGTGCAGAATATCATCGGCTCCCTGTTCAACTCGCACCTGTTCGATTTTGTGCAGGGCTGGACCTATGTCGTGGGTGTCGGTGTGGCCGGCGGTATGGTGCTCAGGCAGAGGGCGGCGAAACGATCGGCCGACGCCGGATCGTGACCGGTTCGGCAGGGCGCGTGGCAACAGGGGCCGGTTGTCAGCGCGTCACAGTCTCTGCCGATTGCGAGCGGCCACAGCGCTCCTTGATCATGCGTTCCATCTCGCGCGTGTAGGCAGTGGCGCCGCGCCCGTCCAGATGTACTTCGTCGTGGAAGTAGTTCGCCTTGTCGCGGATACGCCGGAGTTCGGGTGTCTCGATGCCGAGCAGATTGCAGACGGGAATTCCCTGCAGCCGGGCGACAAATTCGGAAAATACATACCGGTCGCGTGCGTTTGGAGGCCGTTTGTATTCCAGGGGCGAGACCAGAACCAGGGTGACACCGAGACGCGTGGTGGCCGACTTCAGCAGTGCAATCATCTTGTCGAGCGACGGATCCAGATCGCGGAACTTCGCATTCGAATCCGGGGAGGGATTGGCGCGAGGCTCCTCGACGCGGCCGGGCTGCAGCGCCTCGTAACTGACGGTATTCGGACGGAACAGACCCTTGACGATGTCCTCGACCGCGCCCCGATAGCGGTAGAGATGACTCCAGGCCAGCGGTTCCCACGACGGCAGCGGCGGCTTCAGAATCGACGCGACGTCCGGATGTCCCGCAATCGACGGCGCAAGCCGCCAGACGCGCGAGATATGGCGGTTCTTCATTCCCAGCCTCAGGTCGGTGGCATCGATCACGACGATGAGGCGCCGCAGACCCTCGACCGGGGGCAATATGGCTGCGTAGACGATGGAAAACACCACCGTCTGCCCATCCTGCGCGAGATTGAGCAGTTCGCCGTCCCAGGCATCGGGACGGAAAGAGTATTTCGCGGTCGATGTGCCGATCACGACCGTATCCGGCCGGACCTGTGACAGCAGCGTTTCGGGAGATGCCGTCGAATTCGTATAGGCGAAGCGCAGCGCAGCCGCGCCGACACGATCGAGCGCAACGAGCCCGATCAGGATCGCGGCAAGCAGCGCTACGTGCCTAAAAGCGGAAGTAAATGAATGCGCGCGACTGGTCATAGCCGAACAGAACGATAGCAAGAAACAGGAGGGCAATCAGGCCATACGTCGCGGGCCAGGATCGGGTCACGTCCCACCCGGGGCGGAATCGACGCACCGCCTCGACCGCAACCATGATGGCAACGGCCGCAATCAGGATGTTTGCCTCGACCAATTGGGCACGGCCCGGCGCGAGGGTCACCAGTCCGTCGAGCATGCGTCCGTAGGCAGCGAGTCCCGGCGTCCGGATAAGGCCGAAAGTCAGGGCAATGAACATGAAGGTCGCCAGCGCGCCGAGGGCGAACCGCCACGGCGGCAACTGAGCCGGCCGGTCGGGGCCGGACAGCTTGATCGCCTGCATGGCCGCCGCCTGACACAACCCGAATATGGCAAACTGCATGGTCGGTCCATGCCACAGACCCATCAGCACCCAGGTGATCGTCGCCGTGACCGCCTCGGCGGCGAAGCGGCGGCCCCGCGAGACGTTCCACATCACGCGGCCGATCGGCCGGTAGAGATAGTCGCCGATCCAGCGGGTAAGTGAAATGTGCCATCGCTGCCAGAACTCGACCAGGTTGTGGGCGAAAAACGGCTGTCTGAAATTGCGCGTCAGGTCGATGCCGAACAGCTGGGCTGACCCGACGGCAATGAGCGCGTAGCCGCCAAAGTCCGCGAATATTTGTACGGTGAAGCCGACACTGGCCATCAGAGCATGTTGCCAGCCCGGCTGCGACACGTCGTACGCGGCATCGACCGCTGCGCCGAGGCGGTCCCCGATCACCAGTTTCATAAAGAGACCGTAGAAGACCAACAGGAGCGCGGGCCCCACGGCGGCAAGTTGCGGTACCGGCGCATTCCACAGTTGCGGTGCCAGCGATCGATAGCGCTCGATCGGGCCGGCAAGCAGTTGCGGAAAGAAGCTCTTGAAAA
>CAZUDR010000300.1:0-4773 GCA_964618715.1 uncultured Undibacter sp.
GAGTCTGCCGTCGTTCCGCACTTGCTGCGTGCGCTGGCGCGGCTCGACTACCCCAGCTACGAGTGCATCGTTATCATCAACAACACGCCTGACCCCGCACTGTGGATGCCGGTCGAGGAGCACTGCCGCGTGCTCGGCGAGCGCTTCAAGTTCGTGCGCGCCGACAATCTCGCCGGCTTCAAGGCCGGCGCGCTGCGGCTCGCAATGGCGCAGACCGCGGCGGATGCGGAGGTGATCGGCGTGATCGACGCCGATTACGTCGTCCATCCCGACTGGCTGAAGGACCTCGCGCCCCGGTTCGGCGACCCGCGGGTCGGCCTTGTGCAGGCGCCGCAGGACCATCGCGACCACGACCGCAGCCTGATGCATCACGCCATGAACGGCGAATATGCCGGCTTCTTCGATATCGGCATGGTGCAGCGGAACGAGACCAATGCCATCATCGTGCACGGCACCATGTGCCTGATCCGCCGCGCCGCGCTGGAAGCTGCCGGCGGCTGGTCGAGCGACACGATCTGCGAGGACACCGATCTCGGCCTGACCATACTCGAACAGGGCTGGCAGGCGCTTTACACCAACCGGCGCTACGGGCACGGCCTGCTGCCTGACTCCTTTGCCGACTTCAAGAAGCAGCGGCACCGCTGGGCCTATGGCGGCCTGCAGATCGTGAAGAAGCACTGGCGCCGCTTCCTGCCGGGCGCGAGCCGCCTGACGGCAGAGCAGAAACGCGAGTTCACGCTCGGCTGGCTCAACTGGCTCGGTGCCGAGAGTCTCGGTGTCGTCGTCGCGATGCTCAATGTCATCTGGGTGCCGATGGTCGCCTTCCTCGACATTTCGGTCCCCGACCGCATCCTGACCGTGCCGATCATCGCCAGCTTCACGGTCTCGGTGGTGCATTTCCTGACGCTGTACCGCCTGCGCCTCGGCGCCCGAAAGGGCATGCTGCTGGGTTCGGTGCTGGCCGCAATGTCGGTGCAATGGACGGTGGCACGCGCTGTCGGGACCGGCCTGATCCGCGATCACCTCCCGTTCGTGCGCACCGCCAAGGGCGGCGCCCGCGCCGGCAACACGTTTCACGCCATCGGCGAAGCTGCGCTCGCGCTGCTGCTGATCTTCGGCGCCGCGGCGCTTTACGTCACCAATATCAAGGAAGTGCGCGAGATCTACATCTTCGCCGGCGTATTGCTGATCCAGAGCCTGCCCTTTATTGCCGCCGTGACGCTCGCGCTCGTCGAACGGAGTTCGCTCAACGATTTCGCGACGTGGCGGGCACTGCGCGCGAAGCTCGTGGACCTCGTGCCGCGTCGGCCTGCACCCGTCCCGGCGCGGGTCACCGAGCAGAGCAAGCCACTGCCTGATCTGCCTGCACAGGCGAGGTGACGGGACAACGCGTGTCGGCGTTCGTTGCGATCGCCGATGCGCTTCCCTCGCAAGTCATCGATGCTTGCTCCGAATCGGTGCGATTGTTACGCCTTGCCACTGCCGGTTGACGACAGCACCACGCGGGGATTCCGGTGCCGGACCTGATCTGGAACAAGGGAGTCTGGGGCTCGACATATCGCTGGCCGGCCGGCGGTGAAGAATGGAGCAAATCGTGGGGCGGCAGCGAGGCCCAGTGGTTTGGCTCAATCTTCCCCCGCCTGCACCGCTTCCTGCCGGCACAACGAATCCTGGAAATTGCTCCCGGTCTCGGGCGGTGGACCAAATTTCTGATCCCGGCCTGCGACGAGTTCGTCGGCATCGACCTGTCGGAAAAATGCACCGACGCCTGCCGCCGGACATTTGCTGACGCCGCGCATGCCAGCTTCTTTACCAACGACGGGCGCTCGCTGGCGGCGGCGCAGGACCGGAGTTTCGATCTGGTTTTCTCGTTCGACTCCCTTGTCCATGCCGAGCAGGACGTCATGGCGTCATATATTCCGGAAATTCTGGGCAAGCTGTCTCCGATCGGCGTCGCGTTCATCCATCATTCAAATCTTCACGCCTGCGGAAACTCGATCGACAATCCGCACGCACGCGCCGGTACGATGTCCGCCGATCTCGTCGCCGACATGATCGCGCGCAACGGCGGGGCAGTTCTCATCCAGGAAGTCGTCAACTGGGGATGCGAGCACCTGATCGATTGCCTGACGCTGTTCTCGCGCCGGGAAACCTATCCGTTCAGCACGCCGCTCCGCCTCAACAATCCGGTCTTCATGGCGGAAGCCAGGCTCATCCAGAGCTTCCAGAGTCACTACAGCACGCTGTGGAGCGGACAGCAGTCGGACAGCGCCGGGCCCATCGCCGCCACCGGCTGAACCGCAGCCGCGCTGCCTTACGCGGCCAGCGCGCTTTCCACCAGCTTCACCCAGTACGACGTGCCGAACGGGATTGCCTCGTCGTTGAAGTTGTAGGACGGGTGGTGCAGGCCCGCGCTGTCGCCGTTGCCGATGAAGATGAACGCGCCCGGCCGCACATTGAGCATGAATGAAAAATCCTCCGCCCCCATCACCGGGACCATGTCGGTGTTGACCCGTTCCTTGCCGGCGATTTCGGAGGCGACCTTGCCGGCGAAGTCCGCCTGCGTCGCATGGTTGACCAGCACGGGATAGCCCAGCCGGTAATTGACCCTGGCGCTGCCGCCATGTGCCCTGGCTGTCCCTTCCGCGACTTCGGCAATCCGCCGCTCGAGGAGCTCGCGCACCTTCGCCGTGAGGCTGCGCCCGGTGCCGCCAAGCCTCACTTTCTGCGGAATGACATTGTCGGCGTGGCCCGCCTGGAACACGCAGATCGATACGACGGCCGATTCCAGCGGATCGACGCTGCGCGACACGACTGACTGGAGCTGGTTGATGATCTGCGCGCCGATCAGCACCGGATCGACGGCCAGATGTGGTCGCGCCGCGTGACCGCCGACGCCCTCGATGTCGATTGTGAAATGGTCCGCCGCCGCCATGATCGGACCGTGCCGCAATGCGAACTCTCCGACCGGAAGCCCCGGATAATTGTGCATGCCGTAGACTTCACCAATGTTGAAGCGCTCCATCAGCCCGTCTTTGACCATCGCCTTGCCGCCGGCACCGCCCTCCTCGGCCGGCTGGAAGATGACCACCGCCGTGCCGTCGAAATTGCGGGTCTCGGCAAGATAACGCGCGGCGCCGAGCAGCATCGCGGTATGGCCGTCATGGCCGCAGGCGTGCATCTTGCCTGGCACCGTTGACTTGTACGGCAGGTCGTTGGCCTCCTCGATCGGCAACGCATCCATGTCGGCGCGCAGGCCGATGACCTTGCCGGACCCGTTCCTGCGTCCGCGGATGACCCCGACCACGCCGGTGCGCCCGATGCCGGTCGCCACCTCGTCACAGCCGAAGGCCTTCAGCTTGTCGGCAACGGTCTGCGCAGTGCGATGCACGTCGTAGAGCAGTTCGGGGTGTGCATGCAGATCGTGTCGCCACGCGGTGATCTCGCCCTGCAGGTCGGCGATGCGGTTGACAATCGGCATGCTGCTTTTGCTCCTGAATTGTCCCGGCTGACGGGCCTGTTTACGGCCCGCACCATAACAAATCGAGGGGGTCACGCGAGTTTGACAATCGGGCGACCGCGCCTATTGACCGGGCAAGCCCACCCCCCTAGACACGGGGCCGCGGCGCTTGGCCGCAAACATCCTGCCTCCGGCGTCATCGGAACGGAACTTGCACGCCAGGTGGTCCCTGACCGCGGGCATCAGGTGGGAGCGCGTAGCTCAGTCGGTAGAGCAACTGACTTTTAATCAGTAGGTCCTGGGTTCGAATCCCAGCGCGCTCACCAATAAATTCAAATACTTATGTAATTGGCCGATGCGACAAGGTTGGTCATAGGTAACGTCAAAGGTAACGATAGGCCCGCCGGCCTTACACAAGGCGGGCGGCCCTCTTACCGGTCTCATGGCCGACTCCTGACTCACGGCCTTCAAGTTCGGTTTAACCTTGCCGAACGCAGCAGCGATCTCGCGCGAGCCATCCTCCACTTCGGTCAGCACGTAGTTGATACTCTTCGTCGCAATCCTTGTCAGCCACGACGGACGAGCCGATCACTGCATTGCGAGCGCAGGCCGGCTTGTATCGCAACACGCTGACCAGCATTCCGCCTGGCCGCGGCTCAGTTTGTTTTTTGCCTGCTCAGATTCCCTGTCGTTCATCGCCGCATCATCCAGTGGCGGCTCGTCCGGCATTTTCCCCGGCTGCCGCCACGCGCTTCAGTGGTGTAGAATGCTCAGGTCAAATTTTGCTGGGGAGTGGTACCGGTGCCAGGACCCGCAAAAAAAACAAAGCCAAGTTCCGCGATCCAACAGGTGGCCAAGTGGCTTCAGCCACTAGTTGATCTTCGTGGCGGCGTCATCGTCGTGGGCGCCTGTCTTTACTTTCTGGGCTACATTCTCTGGTCCGTGTATGCAGCACTGGAACATCTTGGCAACGTGCCGTTGCTGAGTACGCAATATCTGACTGCCGGCGCGATCTTCGGAGCGTTTTTGGTCATAGCGTTATCCATCGCCTGGGGCCTTTGGCAGTTCCGAACTCTCATCGCGTCCTGGCTCGATCCGACAGATTATTCGGATCCGGCTGCTCAATGGAAGCTGACCTTGGCGTGGTGTCTGCAACTCGTCGCCCTGCTCGCTCTTCTCACATTGTTCAGTCTTTTTCACATCAAAGATGATCCTTTTGATGATTCTATTGCTTATATCGCCGTCTTTACGTTTGCATTGACCGCGTTCCTTGCACCTGAAGTAAAGCAAACACCCAAATGGATGGACCGCAC
>CAZUDR010000301.1:0-4757 GCA_964618715.1 uncultured Undibacter sp.
CCACGGCTACATTGCCGAACACGGCATGGAGCAGTTCGTGCGCGACGCCCGTATCGCCCAGATCTACGAGGGCGCCAACGGCATCCAGGCGCTCGATCTGGTCGGCCGCAAGATCGGCAAGGACGGCGGTCGCGCGCTGATGGCGTTCATCGGCGAGGTGCAGGGCTACATCAAGGACAAGGGCGCCGACGAGAAGATGAAGCCGTATGTCGAGCCGCTCGGGGCCGGGCTCGGCCATCTGCAGCAGGCGAGCATGTGGTTCATGCAGAACGCCCTGGCGAAACCCGACAATGCCGGGGCAGGCGCAACCGATTACATGCATCTGTTCGGTCTGGTCGCCCTCGGCTACATGTGGTGCCGCATTGCGGAAGCTGCGCTCGCGAAGTTGCCGAAGGCCAACGGCGCGGCGCCCACCATGAACGGCAAGCTCGTCACCGCGCGCTTCTTCATGGACCGCATGCTGCCGGAGACGGCCACCCATCTCGCCCGCATCCAGTCCGGTGCTGCGAGCACTATGGACCTGCCCGACGACGCGTTCTGAACCCTCGATTCCCCGGGGAGCCTTGCCGGGGGCACAACCGGTCTTGACCCTGGTCACGGCGGGCTTTCATCCTCCCTGTCGCTGTCGACACGGCGCCAGGCGAGGGGGGACACTGTGAGCTCAATCTCCGGCCGCACTGATCCTGTGGTACGCCGCATCGCGGTCGCTGACGTGGTCGAGGCACTGGGCAAGGGTCTGCGCGATTTCCAGGCCGTGCCGCTCTACGGGCTCGCGGTCGGCGGCTTCTTTGCCGCAGGCGGCATTCTCATCGTGCTCTGCCTGACCGCGCTGCACATGACCTATCTCGCCTATCCGCTGGCGGCCGGCTTCGCATTGATCGGTCCGTTCGCTGCTGTCGTGCTCTACGTGGTCAGCCGGTGCCGCGAGCAGGGCGAAACGCCTTCCGTGCGTGCCATCGTCGACGCCATCCGTGCCCGCAGCGAGATCGGATGGATGGCCTTCGTCGCCGTCTTTATTTTCATCATGTGGATGTATCAGGTGCGCCTGCTGATGGCGATTTTCCTGGGCCTGAACACCTCCTTCACCAGCATCCGGCAGTTCATCAACGTCGTGCTCACGACCAACGAGGGTCTCGCCTTTCTCATTATCGGAAATGTGGAAGGCGTGGTGCTGTCGATCATCCTGTTCTCGCTCACCGTGGTGTCATTTCCGCTGCTGATCGATCGGGACGTCGATTTCGTCACCGCCATGATCACCAGCGTGCGCGCGGTCGTAACGAGTCCTGTGCCGATGATCGGCTGGGCTGCCGCCATCGTTGTGTTGCTGGTTATCTCGGTGCTGCCGGTCTTCCTCGGCCTGCTGGTGACGCTGCCGGTGCTCGGCCACGCCACCTGGCACCTTTACCGGCGTGTCGTTGAGCCGGTCCCGGCGTCGTAGCAGCGCCGTCAGGCCAATGCCCGGGGCTCGATTGTCGCCGACAGCTTCAGTTTTGGCGGCGTGTTCTGCGAAACCATCAGTGCGTGCCGGGTGAAGGCGCCTTCCGGACAGACGTACTCAAACGACGCAAGAATGCGGTCGACGGTCCTGCCGTCGCGCGAGAATGGCAGCAACAGGCGCTCGTAATGCACCGTGCGCCGCTCGCGGTCGGTCACATCCTGGATCGTGTAGACCGGGCGGCCGCTCTGCACCGCCTCGAGGTAAGGCACATGTGACTGGGCGGGGTTGGGAACGATCTCATCGATATATTTGCCGCGGCAGTCGGTCGAACCATAGACTTCTCCGACCGTTGCTCCGTGGAAGCGAATCATGAAGCGGAACCCGCTGTTGCTGCGGATTACGTCGAGGAAGCTCAGCTGGTCCGCAATATTGGTGAGGTTCTCGGCCTCGACCGCCTGCCATTGCGGCACCCGGTCGTCACCGAGATGACTTTGCCAGAACTTCAGCAGCCATCGCTGATTGATGGCGCGCACGACGTCCGCCCGCGACGGCGTGAATTGCATGATGACCCCGAATGCCCCGAGCAGCCTGACTGTCGACGAGCCGACTCACGACAACAGGCGTACCAATTCTTGCAATACAACCATTGCACACGAAACGACTGACAAATTGAGGAAGCGCGAAGTTTCATTCCAGGGTGGTGCGACATTTCGGAGCGGCGGCCACTAGGCCGTGGCGGCGAGCCGCGGCTGCCGGCGCGAGCGCATCAGCAGCCAGATCATGATGGACACGTTCAACAGGTTCCATCCGATGCCGTTCAGGAAGGCGGCCTGATACGATCCGGTCAGATCGAAGATCGCGCCCGACATCCAGCCGCCCAGCGCCATGCCGAGAAGGGTGGCAAGCAGGACAAGGCCGACGCGGGTGCCGGCTTCCCGGGGCGCGAAATATTCGCGCACAATGATGGCATAGCTCGGCACGATGCCGCCCTGGAACAGGCCGAACAGCCCGGAGATCACGAAGAGGGACACCAGTCCGTTGAACATGAGGTAGAGCAGCAGCGCAGTGCCCTGCAGGACCGAGCCGAGCAGCAGCGTGCGGACGCCGCCGATGCGGTCGGCAATAAAACCGGATGCAATGCGGCTGATGATGCCAAGGCCGAGCATCAGCGACAGCATCTCGGCGCCGCGCGCCGGGCCATAGCCGAGATCGCCGCAGTAGGCGACCAGATGCACCTGCGGCATCGACATCGCGACGCAGCAGGCGACGCCGGCGATACACAGCAGCACCTGCAGCGTTGCCGGCGAAACCGGCGCCTCTGCCTGCCGTGATGTCACCGCGATACCGGCCGTGCTGTGGTGCGCGCCGATGCGGCGGCGCATCAGCAGCACCAGGGGCAGCATGGTGGCGAGGCAGAACAGGCCGATGCCGCTGTGGGTCGCGCGCCAGCCATCGGCGGCGATAAAGTGCTGGATCACCGTCGGCCAGATGGTGCCGGCGATGTAGTTGCCGGACGCGGCCAGCGAGACGGCAATGCCGCGGTGGCGGTCGAACCAGTGCGAGATGTCGGCCATCAGCGGACCGAAGCTGGCGGAACTGCCGAGCCCGATCAGCACGTGCGCCGCGGCGACCTGCCAGAGACTGGTGGACTGGCCGACCGCCAGATAGCCAAGCCCGAGCGACAGCGCGCCGAGTGCGAGCGGCGCCGCAATGCCGTGGCGGTCGGACAGCCGCCCTATCAGCACGCCGCCGGCGCCGAAGCCGAGCATGGCAAGTGTGTAGGGCAATGCCGCGTCGGCCCGGTCGACGCCGAAATCGGCCTCGATCGCCGGCAGAGCCACCACCACGGACCACATGCCGACACCGCCGATGGTGGCGAGCAGCACGGCCGTGGCAAGCCGCAGCCAAGCATAGGGCGATTCGATGTCGGTGCCGAAACTGCTGCCGGTGGACCTGTTCATGTGATCACGCGAACTCCGGCATCACTTCGCGGGCGAACAGTCGCAGTGAGTTCCCGGCGTCGTCGGCATTCATGTCGCCGAACACCATCTGGCCAAGCACGTAATTGATGCCGGTCTCGTCTTGCAGGCGGGCAACGTAGTCGCGCACGGTCGCCGGCGAACCGGCTATGCCGTGGCCGATCGCAGCCAGCTGCGCGAAGTCCTCCGGATAGATCTCCTTCAACACGAAGTCGACACCGGAGCGCCGCCAGATCCAGTCCATGGCCTTGCGCCAGCGCGGGTAGGCGGCCCCGGCGATCCGCCGCGCGTCGGCATCCGTCCCGGCCACGACGACGTGCCGCGTGATGCCGATGTTCGGTATTGCAGCGGAGTCGTGACCAAGCGCGGCCCATTCCTGACGATAGCGATCGGCGATGGCGCGTGCGCGCGCCGCCGGCCCCAGCGACACCACATTGATGCCGTTTGGCGCGGCCCATGCGATGGCGTCCGCGTTCGGTGCGCCGTACCAGATCGGCGGGTGCGGCTTTTGCACCGGCTTCGCCTGCACAACGTAATCCCTGTAGCGGTAAAACCTGCCGTCGAAGTCGAGTACCTCGCTGGTGAAAGCCTTCATCAGCACCGCAAAGGCCTCGTGATACATGGCCTGCGCGTTCGCCGGATCGATGCCGTACCGCTGATGCTCGAGCAGGGCGCCCCCGCGGCCGACACCGACCAGCAGCCGGCCGCCGCTCAGATGATCGAGCATGCAGATTTCTTCGTAGAGTCGCAGCGGATGATAGAGCGGCAGCACAAAGACCAGTGGTCCGAGCCGCAGACGCGTTGTGCGTGCAAAGGCGCTGGCCAGGAACACGCTCGGGCTCGCCGCCATTCCGAGTGGCGTGGAGTGATGTTCGGCCAGGTGATAGCCGGAATACCCCTCCTGCTCGATCAGTTCGACCAGCGCAAGACGGTTCGCCAGCAAGGCGCCGAGATCCTGTCCGTCGCTGTCCAAATGATCAAAAATGCCGAAATTCAGCACGTCTTTCCCCCCCCCGCGCGTCAGCCCTTTCCGCATGCGCTCATATTGGATGGGTGGGCGCAATGGGCTGCCTTTGTCAGCCGTGGCAGCGAGCTTATTTGACCATCCGAACATCCGTTAGTTATCGTCGCGTCAAATCACAAGTCTGCAGAGGGAGGAGACCCGCAATGCGTCGAATCGCTCCGACAGTTCTTGGCCTGGCTGCAGCCGCCCTCATGGCCGTTTCCGCGCAGGCCGCCGATACCATCAGAATCGGTTTGATCGAACCCTACTCCGGTCAGTTCGCCGACGCGGCGACCCAGCAGGACAACGCGATCAAGCTGTTCATGAAGCAGAACGG
>CAZUDR010000302.1:0-4753 GCA_964618715.1 uncultured Undibacter sp.
CGGCAGGTCGGGATAGCGCCGCAGGATGCCAGGTGTCGGCGTCCAGTCTGGCCATTCACGCTTGTTCGACACCGAACTCACGCCCGACCAGCCGTAGCCTTCCTGACCCACGGCGATCCGGTAGCGGATCGCCTCGTTGTTGCCGGCCACGTAGTACAGATAGCGACTGGATGTATCGACGACGATAGTTCCCGGCGCCTGGCTGGTCTTGTAGGCGACGCGCTGGCGCGGCACCTGGTTGTAGACAATGCCGAACGGCGTCTGCATGGACCAGGGTTCGCCGGCCCTGGCCTGCTTGTTCCGGGTACTGGCTGAAGCGTAGGCCTGCGTCCCGCTGTCCGCCGTGCCGGCGGCACAGCCGCCCAGCGCGAGACACGCAATCATCAGAGAGGCCAGCACAAGGGAAATTTTCACGACGCCACAACTCCCCGCGGATTGCCGTCAGGACGGAACCGAACTGCGAGGTTCCTTCGCTGCACGTTCTTACGAAATGACGGAATACCGCAAAGCGGCAAAACTGCTCTAGTGCGGAAAAGCCACAGGGCATGATTTTTGACTGGCTCGTGGCGGTTTTCGACAGTTTCGCCGCCAATTTGGCGGCGCTCCACCCGGCGCCGCCCGAAAATGGGCCAAAGCCGCCGTTTTCGGTCAGCGCTGGCGGGTCCCTGCCGCCGGGTCAGGCGTTCGTGGTGGCCGCTCCAAGGGACGCTTGCGGCAAGGCCCGGACCTCCTCGACCATGGTGGTATTGAGGATTTCCTCCAGGCGCCCGAGCGCACGCGCCACGGTCGCGCCATTCATCACCCGGTGGTCGTACATGATCCGGACATCGAGCTGACCGTCCCTGCTCATGACCCCGTAGTTGAGCAGCGTGGTCAGTGGCGAGAGCGGATGCAGTGACTCCGCATTGAGCGCGGAATAGACCGACACCCCGAACGTGCCGAAATAGTTGCCGCGCTGGCGGGCAAAGTTGAGGCAGATCCACCAGAACGCCCGGCGCAGGGGGAGAGGCAGTCGTGAGAACTGCATGGTGCGACGGAAATCCTTGATCGAGTCAACGGGTGCGGTCGAGGCGTGGTGCAACTGACGTCCGATGTCGGTGAGAGGTTGTCTCGCCGGGTCCTTGACCGAAATCGAGAAGAGGCCGGACTCGCCGCGGTAGTCGCGCTCGATGATCACCGTGGCATTGCTGTGCGGGTACTCATACAGGTGCGGCCAGGGCAGCTTCACATAGGCGCGGCGAAACTCGGGAAAGTCGCGCGCCATCAGCGCGTAGGCCTTTGTGAACAGTGCCGTCCATCGCGGCCGCTCGGCGCAGGCCGCGCGCGCTGCAACCAGCTTTCCAAGGTCCATGCGCTTTTGCACCGGTACCGTCGGTACGCGGCTGGCGAAATGCATGAGATCGATGACCATGCGCCGCGGCACCGACAGCCGGATCATTCGCCCCCGCATGGCTACCTCCAGGCTCGCTGCCGGTGCATCAGTAGATCCACGGTACGATGCGTTTCGTCTCGGTCATGTAGGTGCGATATTCATCACCGAAAAATTCCAGCATCATCTGCTCCTCCCGGCGCACGCGGAAGCCATACAGCACCCCTGCGCCAACCGGACCGGCGATCCCCGCGAACCAGTTTGGCAGCAGAAGCAGCTGCGCGATGCCGAGCAGGAAAAATGATGAATACATCGGATGGCGAACCAGACGGTAGACGCCGGACTTCACCAATGCGTGCTCGTTCCGCATCTGCAGCGTGATCGACCAGTTGCGGCCGAGATCGGCGTGACTTCGGCGAAACAGCCAGAGTGCTCCGACCAGCGGAAGAACGCCAAGCCAGGCGATGGCAGGGACAAATGGACGGTCGAGCGCGGCCGGAAATCCGCTCACGGCATAGATTGCCGGAATCACCAGCAGTCCGAGAACCGCAATGCCCAGCAGGGCCCGCTCGCGCAAGTCGAACAGGGACCTGCTGACGCCGACTTTGCGCGCCCTGCGCTCAAAGGGATGGCGGATGACGTACCACCCGACAAGTCCGAGGAACCAGACCAGTTCGGCAATCGTTCTCGTCATGATGTAGTGATGTTTAGGCCAGTCTGGCGATACCAACAACCACCGAGGGGCCCCCGGATAGCGAAGGTAACCATTGCAAAAGCCCAAACTTGACGGGGTTAATGGCGCAATGGAATCCTTCCGCATACAGGGTCTTTTTGTGTGCGTGAGGACGGAGCTCAGTCGAGTAATGCGTATCGTTTCCTTGATCTTGTTCGGGCTGCTGAGCCTGGGGGTGCTGGCGGCCACGCCGGCAAGCGCCCGCGACATCGTTCGCTTCGACGGCTATTCGGCCGGTACCATCGTTATCAAGACGAGCCAGCGGCGCCTCTACTATATCCTCGGCAACGGCAAGGCGATCCGCTATCCGGTTGGCGTTGGCCGGGCCGGCAAGCGGTGGGCAGGAACGACCTACATAAGCGGCATGCACGTCAAGCCGGCGTGGTCGCCTCCGGAGTCGATCAAGCGCGACAAGCCCGGGATCCCCGATGTCATTCCGTCCGGTAGCCCACGGAACCCGATGGGTGCCGCGGCCATGACCCTGGCGGGTGGCGAATACGCCATCCACGGCACCAACAATCCGGGTTCGATCGGCCGCTTCGTTTCGTACGGCTGTATCCGCATGTACAACCGCGACGTTATGGATCTGTATGATCGTGTTGGCTTTGGCACCAGAGTTGTTGTACTGCGCTGACCGTACCAGGGGGCGTGCAGGTAACCGATGGGGTCTCCATGAAGCCGCGAACCTTTGCCTTCCTTTGCGCCTTCCCCGTTTTTGTCTTGTCGGCATCGCCAGCGCTTGCCTGGTGGCAGTTTGTTGCGCTCGGCGATAACGGTGAGCGCAGGGTCTACACACGCTTCTCCTCGGAGGCACGCTGCCAGGCCGCCCTCAAGGCGGTGGAGGAGAAGCTCAAGCAGAAATTTCCCAATCGCTTTCCGCTGGTCGGCAGCTGCGAGGAGTACCGCTGAACGAGGCTGCAGACCTGGCGCCGCCCCGGAAGGACAAATCGCCGTTTTTGGGTGTCCGGAACGAACAGGGAACGCCTTTGACGATTCGATTCAGCCCCGTTCGCCCGCGACCGGTAAGCCACGTATAAAACTGAAAAACCGGGATCGGACTCCGCTGTTCCGGGCGACCGTCCGGACGGTTAAAAAGGCAGCGCCGGAAGGTGCAAAAGGCGGCCAGAGGATTGGCTTTTCTGTGGGGTGTGACTTTTCCGCACTAGCGACACCCGGAGACCCCTTGTTAGATAGGTGAGCGTTAACAGGGAAAACTGGGTGGCGTCATGAAAACGTTCCTCGTCATCATCTGCTCGGCGATTCTCGCTCTGGGCGTTGCCGGCTGTGCCGGCAAAGGCAAAGTGCCGATTGGGAAGGGCAAGGCGCCAGCGCCTGTCGTTACCAAGGGCTAACTCCTAGCCTGCGACGATCAGATGATCACAAGATCAGGGCCGGCCAAAAGCCGCGCCCTTTTCTTGGTGAACAAGAGATCTTCGGTCCGGATCGGCAGGCGGAGTCTGCGATTCGGATTGTTCGTCGTCGGCGGACGGAGACGGTTCCATTGAGTTTTGCTGGCCTCTGTTCGGGTTAGGGAGCCTTGGTCATGCGCGTTAGCTGCAAGCTGAGCCGTCGCTTCGGAATAGTTCTCGGCGCAAGTGCCGCCGCCCTTATCCTGGGGCTGCAGGCATCGACCGCACGGGCGGAAACCGCCAGCGGTCCGGGCGCAACCGGCGGCACGCCATCATCTCAGTTGGCGGTGGGGACCTACGAGGTCGCCTCAACGGCGCCGATGACTCGCCGGCGCTCCGGCCGCTACTTCATCGAATTTCGGGCGCGCTCGGCTGCCAGCTACGGTCACATGTATGTGATGTATGGCCGGGTCAACGGGTACCGTCAGATCATCAAGAGCGAAATCGCCGGCCTGCATCCGGCTGGTGACGCCGCCGACTGCTACAATTGCAGCGTCGTGCCGTGGACAATCGGACACCTGATATTCGTGCCGGCAGAGACAGGGCCGAGCGACGGTGACCTCGAAGAGAAATACGTGACGGCGCGCTACCGGCTCTGGCTGAGCGCGGCCGAGTACAAGGACGTCTCCGCCTACATCGAGAAGTTGAAGGGCGATTCGAAGGTCTGGAACGCGCTGTGGGCCAACTGCGTCGGGTTCGGGCGGAATGTTGCCAGTCACATGGGCCTGAAGGTCCCGGGCATGATCTGGATGAACCCCGACACCTTTGTCATCTCGCTGCGGCAGCTGAATGGCGGTCCCGAGAAGGAGCAGGGGCCCTTGAAAGATGCGGCCAACTCGCTGAAATCGTCGTCCGGCTTCCGGACGCCGTTGCCGAAGCAGGTCAGCCTGCCGCCGTCGCGGCCGACTGCGGCGCCGGTCACAGCGGGTGTTCCGTCGACCGGTGAGGCCGCGGAGGCCAAGCCGGACATGACGCCTGCGTCCACGGGCGAGAAGGCCGAGGCCGCGGCGACCGACGAGAAGGCCAAGGCGAAGCCGTCGATGGAACCAAAGGCGGAAGCGGACAAGCCGATGGCGGAAGAGAAGGCCAAGTCGGCGATGAGCCCGGCTACCGAGAGCAAGACCAGGAGCAAGAAGGCGGCCACCGAGGGATTGGCGTCGGGTCCGTCCACGCGCTTATCGAATTCGATCGGGACATGTTCATGACCGGCCGCGCCCCACGGCGCGGCCGTTTCCGTTCAGG
>CAZUDR010000303.1:0-4751 GCA_964618715.1 uncultured Undibacter sp.
CGGCCAGATGACCTGCGTGCAGAACATGATCATTTCGGCCTCAGTTCGCAAAACAGGCTACAGCGACCTGTTCAAAAGCCAGCGGCACAGCGAGCACGGCCGCGCCGAGGAGATGCTGGAATTCGTCGGCCTCTATGAAAAACGCTTCCTGCGCGCGGGCGAGCTGTCGTTCGGCCAGCAGAAGCTGCTCGAGTTCGCCATGGCGCTGATGAACGAGCCCAAGCTGCTCATGCTCGACGAGCCGACCGCCGGCATCAACCCGACCCTGATCAACGGGCTGATCGACCGGCTCAAACGTGCCAATTCGCAGTTCGGGGTGACGCTGTTCGTGATCGAGCACAATATGCGCGTGATCATGAACCTCGCCGAGCACATCTACTGCCTGGCGCACGGCGAGCTGCTGGCCGCCGGTACGCCCGACCAGATCCGCAACAACCAGGACGTCGTCGACGCCTATTTGGGAGCGCACTGATATGAGCCGCGCGCAACGCGATTTCGGCGACGTATCGGCCGTTCTCTCCGTCGAGGCCGTGCAGCGCGAGGCCGAACGGATCGCCGCCGAGGCGCCGCCGGTGGACAAGCTCGACAAACTGGTCTCCGGCACGAACTTCCTGTCGATCGACCATCTGCGCGGCGGCTACGGCCCGATGGAGATCCTGCATGACTTCAACCTGCGGGTCGGCAAGGGCCAGTCGCTCTGCCTGATCGGCCCGAACGGCGCCGGCAAGTCGACGGTGCTGCATTGCATCTTCGGTTTCGCCGACGTCATGAGCGGAAGCATTACGGTCGGCGACAAGGACGTGACCAGGCTGTCGTCCAACGAAAAGCTGGCCGAGGCCGGCATCGCCTACATCCTGCAGGACAATTCGGTCTTCCCCGACATGACGGTCGAGGAAAATCTCTGGATGGGCGGCTTTCTCAAGCCGAAGCCGGCCGAAGCACGCGCGGCTGCCGAGCGCGTGTTCGGAAAATACAAGCGGCTGGCCGAGCGGCGCCGTCAGCAGGCACGCGTATTGTCGGGCGGCGAGCGGCGGCTGCTGGAGATTTCGCGCGCGCTGGTCATGGAACCCGACGTTCTGCTGGTCGACGAGCCGTCCATCGGCCTTGAGCCGCGCTTCATTGACATGGTGTTCGAAATTCTCGACGACCTTCAGCACAACGAGGGCAAGACCATCGTCATGGTCGAGCAGAACGCCAAGAAGGGCCTCGACTTTGCCGATATCGGCTATGTGCTGGTGTCGGGCCAGCTGGCCAAGGCCGGCAAGGGCTCCGATCTGCTGGAAGATCCCGATGTGGCGCGACTGTTTCTGGGTGGCTAGCCGAGGAATGCGCCGCCGCTCACGTGCATCGTCTGGCCGGTGACGTAGCGCCCGCCCGGGCCGCAGAGAAATCGTACCATCGCCGCGACGTCCTCCGGCTTGCCGCGCGCGCCGGAGATCGTGCCGTGAGTGAGATGATGCGCCGGTTTCGGCGACGTCGCCGGTCGCACGGTGTCGATGGCCCCCGGCGCCACGCAATTCGCAGTGATGCCATCCTCCGCCAGGTCGTGCGCCAGCGCGCGCGAGAAACCGACCAGCGCTGCCTTCGCCGTCATCACATGGGCGCGGTGCCTGGAGCCGATATGGGCGCTCATGCCGCCGATATTGATGATCGTGCCGCCGTTCTTCCTGAGCGCCGGCAGGCAGGCCTTCACGCAGCGGAAGGCGGAATCGAGGATGACGTCCATCACCTCGCGCCATTCCTCGTAGGACATCTGATCGACCGGTTTTTCCCGGCGCAGCGCCGCGTTGTTGACCAGGATGTCGATACGGCCGAATGCCTTCAGCGCCGCATCGGCGAGCGCCTGCGCGGTCCTGGCCTCGGCCACGTCGCCGAGCACGGCAACGGCCCTGCCGCCGGCTGCTTCGATCTCGCGCACGACATTGTCGGCTTCCGTCCTGTTGGAGCGCGCGTTCACCACCACCGCGGCGCCGCCTTGCGCCAGCGCAAGCGCGATGGCGCGACCGATATTGCGGCCGGCGCCGGTGACGATCGCGGCCTGGCCGTCGAGTTCATGACCGCTGTTCATGTTTCCGCCCTACCCCCGCAGTGACGCAAGCGAGAGCTTGCCGTCAAAAAGTTTTTCCAGCAGCGCAAGCGCTTCATCGCCGCGCTGCCCGTCCCAGCCGCCGTGGCGGATATTGAGCCTGAACTTTTCCTCGATATCGGCGCGCGTCAGCGGCTCATGCGCGCCGCCGCGAAAGTGAGGCTGCCGTTCCTCAATCACGCGACCGTCCTCAAGCACGGCACGGATGTGGCCGGTGAAGGCATCGGGATACGGATTGTCCGGGTCGATGACGTATCTGATCTTCGACGACAGCGCGAGCACCTCCGCATCGTGCACGGCGGCACTGGTGAAGGCGTCGAGCCCGACCCCGCCGCGCACGAAGCCGGTGGCGATCAGGAAGGGGGTGGAGAACTTGGCGGCGTAGCCGTTGGGCGGGCGCTGCTTGGAGGCGAGCGGCTCCCACAGCCGGTGCACCGTGCCTTCCGCCACCTCGCACTCGATCTCCCTGATGTCATCGGCACTGACGCGGCGGGCGAGCCGCCGCGCGCAATCGATATACGGGTGCGCCATGGTCCCGCAGGGATAGGGTTTGAAGGCGAGCGTCTCGGTGACCCAGCGCGTTCCGAAATCGCCGGTAAGCGCAGCGTAGTCGCCCTGCGCCGTGTGTGCGAAGCCGAAGAACAGGCCGTGCACCCCCTCGAATACCGTACGCGGCCCGACGAAGCCCGCCCGCGCCAGCAGCGCGGCGCGGTAGCCCGACTGCGCCGCCCAGCCCGGATGCAGCCGCTTGGTCCAGGCGCCTTCGGCGAGATATTCGATGATCCCGCCCGCCATGCTGCCGGCGATGCCGAATGCGTCCACGAACTGTTTCGAGGAGAGACCAAGCGCCGCCCCGACGCCGGCGGCCGCCCCCATGACGCCAAAGATCGCGGTCGGATGAAAGCCCGCCTTGTGCACCGCCTTGGGCACCACGGTGCTGAGCCGGCACATCACCTCGGTGCCGGCCGCAATGCCGATCAGCGCCGCTGCACCGTCCGGCCGGTGGCGTTCGCAGGCCGCCAGCACCGCCGGCACCACCACCGCGCCGGCATGCACCGGCCCGCCTTCGAAGGTGTCGTCGAAGTCCTCGCCATGGGCCGCGGTGCCGTTGACGAAGGCCGCGCCGGTGGCGGTCAGCGTGCGGGCATGGCCGATCGCGGTGCACGGGCCGTCGTCGTCGAGGCCGGCGATGGCCGCCTGCACGTAATCCTCGTTACGCGCGGTCACACAGAGACCGGCGACGTCGATCAGCAATTGCTCGCACTTCTCGCGCACGGCCGCCGGCAAATGCGCGGTATCGAGCGCCGCGATGCGCCGGGCCAGGTGTTCAGCAACCGAGGTTGCGGGAAGTTTTGCGTCCATGGTCGTTACGTGTTGCGCAGGCGGGCGTCGCCGAAGCCGGGGATGCGGTTGACGAAGATGACCACCGCAAAGGTCATGACGAGCATGGACAGTCCGAGCACGGCGATGGCGCCGAGGTCGCCGCTTTCCTTGAGGTCGAAGATCAGCACCGACACGACCTTTGTCTGCGAGGTGAACAGGATGACGGCGGCGGACAGTTCGCGCACCACGGATACGAAGATGAAGCACCAGGTCGCGATCACGCTGGTGCGCAGCAGCGGCGCGGTGATGTGGCGAAGCGCCTGCAGCCGCGTGGCGCCGAGAATACGGCTGGCATCCTCGAGTTCGGGCTGCACCGCGCGATAGGCCGACTGCATCTGCTGATAGGCGGCCGGCAGCTCGATCGTCACATAGGCGAGCAGCAGGATCCACAGCGTGCCGTAGAGAATGAGCGGCGGGCGCGTATAGGCGAGAAACAGGCCGACGCCGAGCACGATGCCGGGGATCGCAAGCGGCGCGGTGGCGAGGAACGCCAGCAGACGGCCCCCCTTCATGATGCGGCGCGAAGTCACATAGCCGATCACCAGCGCGAGCAGCGTGCCGACCGTCGCCGCCAGCCCGCCGAGGATGAAGGTGTTCTTCAGGGCAAGCTGCGTGGACGACAGCTCGAAATAGGTGAAGTTGAAGTTGTAGAGCGTGAAGTTCGACGGCGAGATCAGCGTGGTCGCGATGCGCGAGAACGCCGCGTTAAAGAGCGCGAAATACGGCAGGAACACCGGCAGGCACAGCACGGCAAACACCGCGGCCGCCGCCAGCCATTTGTAGCGCCCGAGCCGGATCAGGCGCGGGTCACCAGACTTGCCGCCGACGACCGAATAGCTCTTGCGGCCGAGAATGAAATGCTGGGCGCGCAGCAAAAAGATTGTGAGGAGCAGGAGCGGCAGCGAGGCGGCGGCGGCAAGCTCCGGCTTGGGCGGAAACTGGAACAGCGTCCAGATCTTGGTGGTCATGGTGTGGAAGCCGGCCGGCAGCGCCAGGATCGCCGGCGAGCCGAACAGGATCATGGCCTGCAGGAAGGCGACCAGCGCGCCGGCCAGCAGCGCCGGCAGCGCGAGCGGGATGGTCACGCGGCGCGCGGTGGTCACCGTCGGCGCGCCGAGGATCGCGGAGGCGTCCTCAAGGTCGCCGGGAATGCGATCAAGCGCGTTGGCGATCAGCACGAAGACGTAGGGGAACGTGTAGCAGGTGATCACGAAGATGAGGCCGGGCAGCGAATAGATGTTGAGCAGGTAATCGCCCTGCTCGGCGCCGGTGACGAGACGGT
>CAZUDR010000304.1:0-4712 GCA_964618715.1 uncultured Undibacter sp.
CCGGCACGCCGGCGATATGCCCGAAGCACAAATCCGGCTGCGCCACGCCCTGACCGGCGAAATGCTGGCTGATCTCTTCCTGCCCCTGCGCCAGCATGCTGACGCCGAAATGGTCGGTTCTGGTGAGCGCCTCGTGCAGGCGCGCCTTGAGCGCCACCGAGATGATGCACAAGGGCGGCGACAACGAACCCGACATGAACGCGTTGGCCGTCATGCCGCGCACGCCGTCCTCAGCCTCCGCCGTAATCACTGTCACGCCGGTGGCAAAACGACCCATCACCCGGCGGAACAGCTTGGAATCCACCGCTGCTTGCTGGTCTCGCACGCTCATTGAAACGTCGCGCACTCCCTCGTTGTTCCCGCGAGCCCGTGCTCAGGGCGCGCCGCGGGTGGCGTGATAGCTCAATTCGCCCGGATCGGTCAGGTCCGGAACCCGCCACCCGTCGAGATCGTACTCCGCCATGCACTGCTCGGCGAAGCCCTTGAACTTGTCGGCATTACCGGAGGCCTGCGCTCCGAACAGGCAGTAGCGGCGGATTTCCTCGGTCGAACCGCCATAGTTGATCTCGTACAGCTCGTGGCGGCCGCCGAATTCGCTGCCCAGGCAATCCCACAGCAGCTTCATCAGCTTGACCCGCTCCTCCGCCTTGTAGCCGTTGGAGCCGCGCAGGTACTGATCGAGATAGGGCCGGATTTCAGGATTCCTGAAATCGCGCGCATGCGAGTTGAGATAAATGAGGCCCGACGCGACCGTCTGCTCGATGATGTATTTGATCTTGCTGTAGGCGATGGTGGCAATGATGGCGTAGGCGTTGCCCGGCTCCATACAGGGCAGCTTGTAATCGCCGATCCACGGTTTCGGATCGCGCACCATGGCATCCGACAGCGCCCAGAACAGATTGCGCCAGGCGATCACCTCGCCGACATTGGCCTGCACGCCGCGGAAGTCCTTGGTGCCGGCGGCTTCGGTCGCTTTCAGAAGAAGCCCGGCGATGAAGTCGAGCTTGACCGCCAGCCGCGTGCAGCCGTGCACGACGAAACGCGGCAGGAAACCGGTGCGCGGGAAGAAGTTGTTCGCCTTCTCCACGTCGCCATAGACGAACACGTTCTCCCAGGGCACCAGCACCTTGTCCATGATGAACACGGCGTCGTTCTCGTCGATGCGGCTCGACAGCGGATAGTCGAACGGCGAGCCCATCACCGTGGAGGTCATCTCGTAGGAGGTGCGACAGATGAACTTCACCCCCGGATTGTTGGTCGGCACCATGAACACGCAGGCGAACTTCTTGTCCTGCACCGGGATCAGGCCGTGGTGCGCGACGAAGGTGTAGTTGGTCAGCACCGAGCCGGTCGCCACCACCTTGGCGCCGGAGACGATGAGGCCCTTGTCGGTCTCCTTCTCCACATGCGCGCAGACGTCGCCCACCTCGTTCGGCGGACGATCGCGATCGACCGGCGGATGGATGATGGCGTGATTGACGAAGGGCACGCGCTCCTGGCTGTACTTGTACCAGCGTTTGGCGTTGTCCTGATACGGCTCGTAGAAGTCCGCGTTGGCGCCGAGGGTGGCCAGGAACGCCGCCTTGTAGTCGGGTGCGCGGCCGAGCCAGCCGTAACCGATGCGCGCCCACTCGGCGATGGCGTCGCGGCCGGCAATGGTTTCCTCCAGCGTCTTCGGCGCCTTGAAGAAGGCGTGCGTCTTGCCGCCGTTACCGGTATCGGTCGGCACCAGGATCCTGTCCTTGCGCTTGTCGTCATGCAGCGCGTCGTAGAGCCGGGCCACCATGCGCGCGGTGTTGCGGAACGCCGGATGCGTGGTGACGTCCTTCACCTTCTCGCCGTAAATGAACACCTCGCGGCCGTCGTTGAGTGACTCCAGGTACTCTTCTGCGGTCTGCGGCTGCGACACCGCGGCCTTGCCGGTGGTGACCGGATCTGCCGCAAAGGCCTCCGGATTGGCGCGCACAGTCATGGCCGCTCCTCCTGTCTTCTGATCCTGCCCGCCTGATGATTGTCGTTCACGTCGAAGCGGTGTCGTGTCCGTCGCCCTCGATATCGGTGGCCGCAAGTATCTGGAATGGCCCTGGGAATTGGCCCCCGACGTCCGGGTTTACACGCAAAGGCTAACGGATGGCCGTTCGATAGGCGAACAAAAATTGTGCGGCCAGTGCTGCGGCATTCCGGCGTGACGTGGTCAGGACCGAATCGCCCCGCATCGTCTGGTCTCGCGCCATCGAAATATATTTCTGTCGGGAGCAGGCAATGTCCGGGGAATTGATGTGGCTGACGCTGACGGTCATCCTGACCGGCGTCTTGTGGATCCCCTCCATCCTCGATCGCATCATGGTGCGGGGGCTGATGGGCGCGATGGCGAACCCCTCGCCAGACGACGTGCCGCAGTCGCAATGGGCCCAGCGGCTGCAGCGCGCCCATCTCAACGCGGTCGAGAATCTCGTCATCTTCGCCGCGCTGGTGCTCACGCTCCAGATCATGCAGCACTCCACCAGGAGCACGGTCATCGCCTGCGCAGTCTATTTCTGGGCGCGGCTGGTGCATGTCATTGTCTACACGCTCGGCATTCCGGTGCTGCGCACGCTCGCCTTCGCCGTCGCCTTCCTGGCGCAGATCGCGCTGGTTCTGGCGGTGTTCGGCAAGCTCTAGCGCGGCGCCGCGCGCTCCACGATCGCCCGCATATCGATCCCGCGCGGCAACAGGCCGAAGGCATCGTTGTCGCCCTCCAGGCGCGAGGCGCAGAAGGCGTCGGCAACCGCCGCCGGCGCATGGCGGACAAGCAGCGCGGCCTGCAGGGCCAGCACCAGATCGCGCGCCAGAACCCGGGCCTGCGCCTCGTCATTGCGCCCGGGTGCGCCAAGCCGTGCCAGAAGCTTTTCGCCGAACGCCTTCAGACGCGCATCACCGCCGGCGTCGAGTTCGTGGCGCAGGACGTCGACCGCATCGGGCGTGCGCGCGATGGCGCGGAGGACGTCAAGGCACATCACATTGCCGGAGCCTTCCCAGATCGAATTGACCGGCGCCTCGCGGTACAGCCGCGGCATGATGCTTTCCTCGACGTAGCCGGAGCCGCCCAGCACCTCCATCGCCTCGGCCGTGACAGCGGGCGTGCGCTTGCAGATCCAGAACTTGGCCGCCGGCGTGACCACACGGCGGAAGGCAAGCGCCGCGTCGTCGTTCTCGTCATAGGCACGCGCCAGCCGCATGGTGAGAACCAGTGCCGCCTCTGACTCCAGCGCGAGATCGGCCAGCACATTGGTCATCAGCGGCTGGTCGATCAGCTTCTTCTGGAAGGCGATGCGGTGGCGGGCGTGATGCAGCGCCTGCGCCAGCGCCTGCCGCATCAGCCCGGACGAGCCGATGGCGCAGTCAAGCCGGGTGTAGTTGCCCATGTCGATGATGGTCGGGATGCCGCGGCCCTCCTCGCCGACCAATTGCGCGAAGGCGCCGTCGAACTCGACCTCGCTCGAGGCATTGGAGCGGTTGCCGAGCTTGTCCTTGAGCCGGAGGATGCGCACGGCATTGCGCGCACCGTCCGGCGTCCAGCGCGGCATCAGGAAACAGCTCAGGCCCCTGGGAGACTGCGCGAGGATCAGGAAAGCGTCGCACATGGGCGCCGACATGAACCACTTGTGTCCGTGCAGACGGAAGCTGCCATCACCGGCCGCCTCGGCGCGCGTGGTATTGGTGCGCAGGTCGGAGCCGCCCTGGTTCTCGGTCATGCCCATGCCGATCAGCGCGCCGGTCTTCTCCGCTACCGGGCGGAAGTGGTCGTCGTAATCGCGTGAAAAAATGCGCGGCAGCCATTGCGCCGCGATATCCGGCGCCTGCCGCAGCGTCGGCACCGAGCCATAGGTCATGGCGACCGGGCAATAGACCCCGCTTTCAGTCTGGGTGAGCATGTAGCAGCCGGCGGCCCGCGCCACATGCGCCCCCGCTTTCGGATCGGCCCAGGGGCTGGAATGCAGGCCGGCGCGCACCGCGATGGCCATCAGCTCCCGCCAGGCCGGATGAAACTCGACCTCGTCGATGCGGTGGCCGTAGCGATCGAGCGTGCGCAGAATCGGCGGATGCCTGTTGGCATCAAAGCCGAGCTTGACGGTGTCCGCCTTGCCGAGCGTGGCGCCAAGCGTGCTCAGCCCGTCCTGCGCCCAGGCCGCCCGCTCGCGCTCGACTGCCTCGCGCAGACAGGTGTCGCTGCTGAACAGGTTGCAGGGCTCGAGCGGCGGCGGCTGGTTCTGGACATCGAACATGTCTGCCCCGTCAATCCGGGACGCCGCGAGGCGACAGACCCGGAATGACAAAGCCTATTGCAACGCGCGATTCACGGAAACAGCGCGACCTGCTCCAGCCCCATGGTTTCCGGCCAGCCCATGACCAGATTCATGTTCTGAATTGCCTGGCCGGAGGCGCCCTTGACCAGATTGTCGAGCGTCGAAATGACGATGGCGCGGCCGTCAATCCGGTCCCTGGCGACCCCGATGAACGTCATGTTCGATCCGCGCACGTGGCGGGACTGCGGCATCTCGCCAAACGGCAATATGTGGACGAACGGCTCCTTCATGTAGAACTTTAAAAGTAATGCATGAAGATCCTGGGGTGTACGTCCGCGGCGCCCACGGACATAAATCGTGGCCAGGATACCCCGGTTCATCGGCACCAGATGCGGCGTGAAGCTGACGATCACCTCGCGCCCGGCC
>CAZUDR010000305.1:0-2739 GCA_964618715.1 uncultured Undibacter sp.
TGCGGCTGGCTCTATTCCGGGCTGCAGGTGATGAAGCCGGGCGAGGTCGCCTCCGCCCACCAGCATTCCGCCTCCGCGCTGCGCTTCATCATGGAAGGCGAGGGCGCCTACACCATCGTTGACGGCCACAAGATGACGCTGGGCGAAAACGACTTCGTGCTCACGCCGAACGGCAGCTGGCACGAGCACGGCGTGTCCGCCGACGGCACCGCGTGCATCTGGCAGGACGGCCTCGACATTCCGCTGGTCAACGCGCTGGAGGCCAATTTCTACGCCGTGCATCCCGACCTGAAACAGCCGGTCACGTTCCCGGTCGACGACGCCACGGGCAGTTGGGGTGCGCCAGGCCTCGTCCCTGCCGGCAGCGACTGGGACAAGGCCTATTCGCCGCTGCTCAAATACGAATGGGGCCCGACCTACGAGGCGCTGCAACGCTTCGCCGGGGTCACCGACGGCTCGTCCTATGACGGCGTGCTGATGGAATACGTCAATCCGCAGACCGGCGGCCCGGTCATGCAGACCATCGGCGCCTCGATGCAGATGCTGCGCCCCGGCGAGAAGACGCTGGCGCACCGGCACACCGGCTCGTTCATCTATCAGGTGGCCAAGGGTGAGGGCTATTCGATCATCGGCGGCAAGCGCTTCGACTGGAAGCGCCGCGACATTTTCTGCGTGCCGCCCTGGACCTTCCACGAGCACGGCAATGCCTCGGCCAGCGATGACGCGTGCCTGTTCTGCTTCAACGACCTGCCGGTGATGCGCGCGCTCGGGCTTTACCGCGAGGAGGCTTTCGGCGAAAACGCCGGCCATCAGCCGGTGAACTGATTCGAAAGGACGCCATGCTGCGCGACGACATCAACAAGGCCCTGACCGAGGCCATGAAGGCGAAGAACGGGCGCGCGGTGTCGACCCTGCGCATGGTCAATTCCACGCTGAAGAACGCCGACATCGAGGCGCGGGCGAGCAGCAAGC
Source organism: uncultured Undibacter sp. (assembly GCA_964618715.1). Classification (GTDB taxonomy): domain Bacteria; phylum Pseudomonadota; class Alphaproteobacteria; order Rhizobiales; family Xanthobacteraceae; genus Pseudolabrys. Next base: position 973 of record CAZUDR010000305.1, read on the forward strand.
AACTGGGCGACGCCGAGGTCCTCGCCATCCTGCAGAAGATGATCAAGCAGCGCCAGGAATCGGTCGAGATGTACAGAAAGGGCGGCCGCGACGATCTGGTGAAGCAGGAAGAGGAGGAGATCGCCATCATCCAGGGCTATCTCCCCAGGCAGATGTCGGAGGCGGAAATGGCCGCCGCCATCGATGCCGCCATCGGGGAGACCGGCGCCTCGACCATGAAGGACATGGGCAAGGTGATCGGGCTCCTGCGCGGCAAGCACGCCGGGCAGATGGATTTCGGCAAGGCAAGCGGGATGGTGAAGGCGAAGCTGCAGTAGGCGAGGCGCGCGCTCCTTCGGAGCCTGTCACGGCGCGCGCTTATGCGCGAAATCCTCGAGCACCTTGGAAAGCGCCTCCGGTCCGACCTTCACCGAGCCGGCGAACGGGTGATCGATGGCGACGATGGTCAGCAGTCCGGCAAAGATGAGGACCGCGAGCGCGCCGGTCATCATCGACTGGGCGAACAGGTTGTCGGTCCCGAAGAAGAACGTGAAGCCGATTGTCACGGCCGCGCCGACGAACAGCACCACCCAGATGATGTCGGGAACGACGCCGTTCGCCACGACCAGGCGTTCCCGGCGCGCATCGCTGAGGCTGTCGAGTTGCTGCAAAACTGCCGCCAGGGCGACACTGTTGCCGGCGGTGGATGTATGAGGTTTGAGAACCGCAACGTAGATGTCGTTCAGGGCCTCGGTGACCTCGGCGCTTTCGGTGCCCTGTTCCATTGCCGGCCAGTCCTTTGAAACGGCGACGGTCAGATAGACGGTGACGGCCCGGCTGATCGCGCCGCCATGCTCCGGATCGAGCCCCCCGGCAAGCCGGTAGACGGTGGCTGCCGAGGCCGCCTCGCTGGCCACGACGCTGTCGGCCTGGTTGAATTTTTCCCAGACAACGACGACCGCGAAGGCAAGCATCACCGCGTAGAGCACGCCGATGGTGGCGAATTTGAATCCGGCAACCTCGTTGTTGGTGCGCAGCCGGCTCAGCATGACGTAGCGGCGGACCACATACGGTCCCGCCATGGCGAGCAGCGTTGCGGGAACGATGAAGATGAGGACGGCGAGCAACAGGGGCTGCGTGGTCACGAAAGACATGCTGTGTCCCTGCCCGGTGCGGGTGTCCCGGCAAAGGGACTTGCGTGCGGCCCGATGCCGGCCATTCGGCGCGGGTTGGCAATCTAGGGCCCTGATTGCAGCGTTCCAAGCAGGCTGCGGCCGTCATGCGGACGTGACGCGGCGACCGGGCAGGTTCGGCCCTGTGAATAACTTGGAAAAGGCGCTGAAACCGGCATCCGCCGGTGGTCTCGTCGGCCCGCCCCGGAAAGTCTCGATTCATCGGCTTATGATGGGACAGCCGATTCGGCTGAACCCCGAACCCCGAACCGTTCGCGCCCGCCGGCGCCGAAAGTCACATGCGCTTTTCGCCCCAGTTCCTCGATGAGCTGCGCGCCCGCATCCCGGTCTCCGAGGTGGTGGGCAAGCGCGTCAAGCTCACGCGCGCGGGCCGCGAGATGAAGGGTCTGTCACCGTTCAACAAGGAGAAGACGCCTTCGTTCTTCGTCAATGACGCGAAGATGATGTGGTTTGATTTCTCCTCCGGCAAGAACGGCAACATCTTCGACTTTCTCATGCAGACGGAAGGCGTCAGCTTCCCGGAGGCGGTCGAGCGCCTCGCCGGTCTTGCCGGCGTGCCGCTGCCGAAGGTGTCGCGCGAGGACGAGGCGCGCGA
>CAZUDR010000305.1:2839-4707 GCA_964618715.1 uncultured Undibacter sp.
CCGACCTGCGCGGCCGGGTGATTGCCTTCGGCGGCCGCGCGCTGGAGAAGGACGCGCAGGCGAAGTACCTGAATTCGCCGGAGACGCCGCTCTTCCACAAGGGCGGCACGCTCTACAACATCGCGGGCGCGCGCAAGGCCGCTTACGATGGCGCGCCGCTGATCGTCGTCGAGGGTTATATCGACGTCATCGCCGTGGACACGGCCGGCTTTCCCGCCACGGTGGCGCCGCTCGGTACTGCGCTGACCGAGGACCAGCTCGCGCTGCTGTGGAAGATGACCGACGAGCCGGTGCTCTGCTTCGACGGCGACAGCGCGGGCCTGCGCGCCGCCTTCCGCGCCGTCGATCTGGCCATGCCGCAGCTGAAGCCCGGCAAGAGTCTGAAGTTCGCGCTGCTGCCGCAGGGCCAGGATCCCGACGACCTGCTGCGCAGCGGCGGCCGCGAGGCGGTGGCGGAAATCATCGCTGCCGCGCGCCCGCTCGCCGCCATGCTGTGGGCGCGCGAAACCGAAGGGCATTCGTTCGACACGCCGGAACGGCGCGCCGCGCTCGAGGCGCGCATCAATGCGGTCACGGGGTCGATCGGCGACGAGGCGGTGCGCAAATACTACCGGCAGGATTTCGCGGCGCGGCTCGACGCCTTCTTCGCACCGGCGCAGGCCGCCCGTGGCGGGCGGGAGCCGGGCCGCTGGCAGGGCGGCGATGCGCGTCCGCGCCGCCGCGGCGACTGGCCGGCGCGCAACGGCGCGCCCGCGCGCGGACCCGGCAACGGACGGCCGGGTCCCTATGTGGTGATGAGCCAGCAGCTCGCGGCGAGCTCCGTGCATCGCGGCCACCGCAGCGTGATGCCGCGGCGGGAGGCGCTGATCCTGCAGGCCGCCCTCAACCATCCCTGGCTGCTGCACGACCATCTGGAGGAGCTGGCCGCGCTCGAGTTCCGTCACCCGGAGGCCGAACGGCTCAAGGGCGCGCTGATCGACATCGCCGCCCATGCCGAGGCCATGGAGGCCGAGGCCGTCCGGGCGGAACTCGTGGCGCGTGATCTCGCCGTTGCGCTGGAACGGATTTCCGGCGCGATCACCACCGGCTCGGTCTGGGGTGCCGGTCCCGAGGCCGCACCCGATGACGTGCTGGTCACCTGGGTCCAGCTTGTTGCCTTGCATCGCCAGTGGCATTCACTAATTAAGGAGCTTAAGGACGCCGAACTGGCGCTCGGCCGAGACAGCAGTGAAAGCAATTACTTGCGCCTTTGTGACGTCAAGGCCCGCCTGTCCCGGGTGGACGGCACCGAGGCGCTGATCGAGGGGTTTGGCGCGGCTTCCGGTCGCGGCGCCCGCAGCCTTTAGGCGGGATGAAGCGGAGACGAAGCGAGCCTTGAACCGCCGCCCTGGGCGGCACCGGCGCGGGAAAACAGGTCGATTCCCGCGCAGGTTTGGGTTAATCGGAGCTTAAGCGGGTTCCGGGACACTGACGGCCTGATTCGGGGGCGGCTGCCTTGCGTGGCGCGCCCTTTTTGGCCAGATGCTTTGCGCTTCGGCGGCAGAGCGCAGGCGGCGCAATGACGGCCAGGACGGCCGGGGAGAAGCAGATGGCAGCCAAGGCGAAGGCCACCCAGACCAAGGACGAGGCTCCCGAGAAGGAAGCCGAGGGCGCGCCCGACACGCCGCTGCCGCTGCTCGATCTCTCTGACGCCGGCGTCAAGAAGATGATCAAGGCCGCCAAGAAGCGCGGCTACGTCACCCACGACCAGATCAACGCGGTGCTGCCGTCGGAGGAGGTCACCTCCGATCAGATCGAAGACGTCTTCGCCATGATCAGCGAGATGGGCATTACGGTTGTCGAGAGTGACGACGACAGCGAGGACGGCG
>CAZUDR010000306.1:0-4706 GCA_964618715.1 uncultured Undibacter sp.
CCTGCGTCAGCCAGGTCAGCCAGGACACCTGGATCTATTTCCCGTGGGACACCGGTCTCGCCTTCCAGCCGCCGATCCGCCCCGGCGGTGACTGATCGCAAATCGCCGCCGGATCGGCTAGGATCGTCGGCAAAGGATCCAGGAGGAAATGAAATGACCGCAGCAGTCGCCAAACAGGCCGGAGCGCACGAGGGCCGTTCGCATCATATCAAGCCGGCCGACATGGCCTGGCAGGACACGCGCTTTCCCGGCTGCAAGATCAAGCCGCTGCTGTTCGATCCCCAGAGCGGGCTCGCCACCATGCTGTTCAGGATGGAGCCCGGCGCCGAAATTCCGGACCACGAGCACGTGCTGATCGAGCAGACCTACGTGCTGGAGGGCTCGCTGGTCGACAAGGTCGGCCCCGACGCCGGCATTGCGGTGAAGGCCGGCGAATTCGTGTGGCGTGACGCCGGCAGCCGGCATACGGCCTGGTCGCCGGAGGGCGGCACCTTCGTCGCCGTCTTCCAGATCCCCAACAAGTTCTTCGAAAAGGACGGCCGCGTGCTCGACCCCAACGGCAAGGACTGGGAAGAGGCGTGGGGCGCGTTATTACCGAAGTAGCGTAACGGCACCGCCCGCGTGGCCGGACCCGCGCGTGCGGGTTCCGGATCAGGCCACGCGGACGTGGCGGAATGGTAGACGCAAGGGACTTAAAATCCCTTGGGAGTAATCCCGTCCGGGTTCGAGTCCCGGCGTCCGCACCAGCCGCCTGACAATCCCTGCGGAACAGTGACTACGGCCTGGCGATCCAGGCATTGTTCACGCACACGAGCACGCCGAGCCGGGTGCCCTCGGGGTACTTGTTCCCCTTGAAGAAGCAGTCCGCCGCGGCAACGGTGGGAATAAACCAAAGCCCCACCAGGAGCGTCGCAAACAGAATACGCATGGTCGTCTCCTGTCGTTGTTCGCCCGGCACCCGGAGCCGAACGGGTTTCTAGAAACCGGCGGCCGGAACCAGGGTCACGTGAAGCGTCTGCGCCGGCTGATCGCTGCCCTGCAGTTGCTGCATGTCCTTCAGCGAGAGGTTGATGGTTGTTCCCTTGCCGTGGATGAGGTCCCGTCCGGAAGGCGCATCACCGTTCGGGCACAGCATGCGCTCGTTGATGTACACCTGAATGGGGCTTGAACCCGAAGTGGTCCCGGTCCCGGCCTCAACCGAGGTGACTATGGCAGCTTTCCCCAACAGGAAGCTGCCTGCACATGTTTTCGCAATCCCCTCGTTCAGGGCCGAATCCAGTTTCGCCTGCACGTTTTCCACGGCACGCAATTTCAGGAAATCCCGTTCGCTTCCGACGATCCCTTCCCAGATCGATTCCAGAAGAGGATTGTTCTTGTCTTTCCTGTGAAGTTCATCGAACGCGTCCAGCAAACGGGCGTGGGTTATGCCGGACAGCGTGCCGGGGGGCGAGAACGGTCCTTCGAGGTTGTAGAGAGTGTTCCGGATTCCTGAAATGAATGCCTGCGCCCGTTCGCCGACGTCCCCGTCGCTGACCCGTCTGATTTCATCAAGCGCCTCATCGCTCGGAATCAGATAGTAGTCATGGGACAGCAACACGCTGTTGATCAAACGGACCTGGGTCTCGAGGTCGGCATTTCCTTCCTCTGCCTGTTGGGTCAGGAACTTGTCGAGCATTTCGCCCAGGCTGACATTCTGCGAGAACTCGAACCCGATACGCTGCTCGCCGTTCTGGACGTAGACCTTGAACGGCGAGTTTCGATTGTTGATTGCGATGATGGTGACGGCCGCAAACGCCAGAATTGCAACGGCGCCGAGGATCAGAAGGACAAGGTTGCGACTCAGGGATGACGGGCTGCTGGCAGTGTCACTCATGGCAGACACCCCTCTTGGCAAAACCGGCTTTACTCCTCCTGTCATTGCTAGCACCGCATCCGCGGGACGAATGTGAACTGCTTCACAGTCGGGGCGAGCAGTGCCTTGTCGGTGCGCCGCCGGGAACCAAACGTCTGTCGCGGCAAGGCAATACAGGACCCCGGGGGCGGAGCCGCTGTCACGACGCGGCAAGTGCCCGGATGGCACGGCATATGGCTCCCCGGCCGCGGGAGTGCGCGCCACAAAATTGGTTTAATGGGATGCTAACAACTTCAATGTACCAATGAGATCAGCGGGTTGCAGCCGGTTTCGACGCCTTGAACCGGTTGTCCGGCTCGCCCCGGGCGTCTACATGAAACCGCGATGACCTTGCGCATACATTTCATCGTTGCGGCCACGCTTGCCGCGCTGCTCTCGGCTTGCGCGAATACCGGCGTGCCGGATGACGACTGGGGACAGCTGCTGGTCGCTCCGGACAAATACGTCCTCTACAACTGCCCCGACATCGAGAGAGAGGCGAAGCAGGTCGCCACTCGCCAGCGCAAGCTGGAAGCCCTGATGGCGCAGGCGAGCACCGGTTCCGGCGGACGAATGGTCAGCGCGATTGCCTATCGGCCCGAGTACCTGGAGGCGCGCGGCCAGATGAACGTCCTGCGCCAGGCGGCGCGCGAGAAGAAATGCACCTTCGTGCCCGGCGCAGACACCTTCGTGCCCGGCGCAGACACCGCACCGGGTCCGGCGGGCGGCAACGCGGTCAGTGTCCCGCCACCACTAGAGACCCGTCCTCAAGCGCAAGCGCGATAACCGGTTTGTCGGCACCGCCGGCGAGCAGCGCCAGATTGGTCACGGCTTTTGCCGGCAACGCGATGCTGGCGATCTCGCGCGGCTTGCCGTCCGGCGCGAAGGCGACAATGCGCAGTCTGCTGCGGTCGAGCGAAGGCAGTGCGAGATCGGCGACGCCGTCGGCGTCGAAGTCGGCGACCACACTCATCGCGATGGCGCGTGTGCCGATGATGTGATTGGTGAAGCCCTCCATCTCCGCGTGCTTGCGCAGGCGGTCGTCCTGCCACTGCCACAGCTCCAGTTGCCCGATCACCTGCGGCTGCCGCACCAGCGCGACCGACGTCTTGCCGTCGCCGGTAAAGTCGGCGATGCCGGCCGGGTCGAGCCAGCGGTTTGGCCGGCCCAGCGGCGGTGTTTCGCTGACGATGCGGTAACGACCGCGCGACTCGCCGATCACGGCCAGCGCTGCGCCGCGCTTGAGATAGGATTTGACCACGATCACCTCGTCGCGGCCGTCGCCGTTGAGGTCGGCGATGCGCGGGCCCAGATCTTCGAACACGGCATCGTCGCCGAGCTGGATCGTGTGCTGCTTGCCGTCGCGGGTCTCGATGACCAGACGGCCTGCCTCGACGGCATCGCCCAGCACGCCGTGCCCGTAGCGGTTGGTCGGCTCGGCGAGCCAGGCACGCGCGATATCGCGGTGTCCGGTGGCGACGCGGCCGTCGGGGAGGGCAGCAGGAGGCAGCTTGGGGAGGGCGCCCCCCTCGACGAACTTGAGCGCGAACCGGCCGTTGTCAGGCGTGATCGCGTACCACAGTCCACCGGCCTGGATGCGCACCTCGCCGCCGATCGTCTCCAGTGCGGAGACGCGTGCGGGCGCGTCGATGCGTTGCACGCGCCACTCGGCGGCTGCCGCCGGACTTGCCGCAATCCAGGCGCTGGCGAGTCCGGCGATCAGCGGAAGACGCATGTGCGATTCCTCTAGAGCCTGACGTGCCGCAGGCGCAGCGCATTGCCGACCACGCTGACCGACGACAGCGCCATGGCCGCTGCCGCGATGATCGGCGAGAGCAGCAGGCCGAAGGCGGGGTAAAGAATGCCTGCGGCAATCGGAACGCCGGCCGAATTGTAGATGAAGGCAAAGAACAGGTTTTGCCGGATGTTGCGCATGACCGCCTGCGAGAGCGCGCGCGCCTTGACGATGCCGGTCAGGTCGCCTTTCAGCAGCGTGACGCCCGCGCTTTCGATGGCGACGTCGGAGCCTGACCCCATGGCGATGCCGACCTCTGCCGCGGCCAGCGCCGGTGCGTCATTCACGCCGTCGCCCGCCATGGCCACCGCGCGGCCCTCGTTGCGCAGTCTCCCGATCACGGCGCTCTTCTGGTCGGGCAGCACCTCGGCCTCGATCTCCGCAATGCCGAGACGGCTGGCAACCGCTTCTGCAGTGGTGCGGTTGTCGCCGGTCAGCATGACCACGCGGATGCCCTCATCCGCGAGTGCCTTGAGGGCATCCGGCGTCGTCGCCTTGACCGGGTCGGCGATACCGATCACTCCGGCAGGCTTGCCGTTGACGGCGAGCAGCACGGCGGTCGCGCCTTCGCGCCGCATCCGGTCGGCTGCGTCAGCAAGCGCCGCGGTATCAATGTCGTGTTCCTTGAGAAATCCGGAATTACCAAGGGCAAGCTGCTTGCCCTCGACCGTGCCGGTTACGCCCTTTCCGGCGGGCGCGTCAAAGTCCTCTGCGGTGGCCAGTTCGAGATCACGCTCCTGTGCTGCCGCGACGATCGCCGCGGCCAGGGGATGTTCGCTGCCGCGCTCGACACTGGCTGCGAGCTTCAGCACCTGCGTCTCGTCGTAACCGGGCAGGGCGAACAGCGCCGTCACCTTCGGCTTGCCTTCGGTGAGGGTGCCGGTCTTGTCGACCACGAGGGTGTCGATCCGTTCCATCCGCTCTAGTGCTTCCGCGTTCTTGATCAGCACACCGGCCTGCGCACCGCGGCCGACACCAACCATGATCGACATCGGCGTCGCCAGTCCCAGCGCGCTGGGG
>CAZUDR010000307.1:0-4691 GCA_964618715.1 uncultured Undibacter sp.
GGAACAACTCGAGACAATCTACAACAACACAAGTAGCAAACATCGGCTCTGCCCCGAGTACGTCGAGGAAGTAATTGTGGCCATGCTCGAACTCGGTTTAATTCCCCCACTAGATCCTTCTTCCCAATGACTTCCGGCGACTATCGTACACTTCTCCCTGGGCTTATCGACTCGGGTGGAGGACGTCTCAGTATTGCACTTGACAAACTACTTGACATCCTATCCGACCGAGCTACGATACTTGCCAGCGAGATCTCGCGGCCTGGCCTTGACCCAATCAAGACTGAACTACTTCGGGGCCGGCGCGAAGAGTGTCTCCTTCTTTTATCGGTGCTTAAGGATCGAGCGCCAAGGCCGATAGAACCTCTGGGTTTTGCCGACCTGAACCTTCAATCAGCGCCCAAGAGGAGCTAAGCATGTTTACGCTGCACTTTCCTTTAATGGACGAGATCGACGATCAAGACTTGGCGGGCGGGGCCGAGAGCCCAGAAGTCGAAGGCGAGTCGCCAAGTGGCGACGCTTCTGACTCTGACGCTCCTGAGGGATGGCTACGCGATATATCTGAGGATGATGGCTATGCTATCCTTTCTTCAGCTCGTAACTTTCCCGACCACCTCCGAGGCCTCGAGTCCCGAGTCTTCGGGCGCTTTGGTCCGATCCAGCAGAAGCTGGACGAATTCGGCAAGGCGCTTAACTCGCGTGTGTCGTTCGATGCCGGGAAGATCAAAGCCGCTTTGGATAAATACGACGGATCAGGTGCGCTTAGCGAGGCCCTGGTTCCGGCGCTTTCCGAAGCACTCCAGATTAACCAGATCGACGAATCCACGCTGTCACCGTTTCTCTCGCCGTTTCAGGAAACGCTAGCGCAGCAACAGGCGGAGCAGCTTGTATTGTCTCACTATGACCCTCAGGACATTGCTGAAATGATCCCCGAGGTCAAAGATGGACGGTTTGCTCCTACAAATCAGAAACAAAAGGATTTTGTTGACTGGTACGGACAACAGGGGTATGACACGCAGCAAGCACTGCTGAACTTCGGCGCCCCCTATGTACGCGCCCTGCGCCGATTCGAGCGCTGGGAACAGGACAAAAACAAGGAAAGGGAAAGAGCGGTTGGAGCTAAATCCTCCCGACTCGCAGGTGGGCAACAGCCCTCCTCTCAAGGACGCCGGCCAAAGGTAGCTGGGCCACAAACGGCCGAAGAAGCCTTCCTTGCCGGCTTTAATGAAGCTGATTGAATCGAGGCTCTGAACTAACATGGCTGGCCAATTCTACTCGACCGTTGCTGGTCGTCTCGAGAAGTATCCCGGACGTATTCTTAAAAAGGCTCAGAAGCGCGAGATGCTGACCAAGCTCGGCGCTATGGACCCAATGCCCCAAAACAAGTCGGAGACTATTACCTGGCTGCGCTTCCTGCCCTACGGCGGCGTTGACAACCAGTGGATCGCGGCAGGCGGCGACACCGCGTATATTTCTGCGCACCTGATCAACGAAGGTGTGACGCCGTCGGCTGACAGTATCACCTATACCACGATCTCCACGACCCTGCAGCAAATCGGCTGCCTCTACGCCTACACCGATAAAACCGCCTACGTCCACGAGGAAGGCTCCGAAATTCCCCGCGAAATGGAGGATCAGGTTGCTCAGCGTATTGCACTGTGCCGAGAGATGATGGTTTATGGGGAGCTGAAATCTACCACAAATCAGTTCTTCGGCGGCGCTGGAACTACGGTTGGTACGACTGACGGGCTGCCCACCAAGGGCGACCTGCAAACCATCTCGCGCACCCTTCTTGGCAAGTACGCGATCATGGTCAACAAGACCCTCAAGTCTGGTCCCATGTTTGGAATGCAGAGCGTGGCCGCGTCGTTCCCACTCTACACCCATACGGACATGGAAAAGACGTATGAGAACGTGGTCGGGTTTACTAAGATCCAGGACTACGGTGGGCGCGAGCTGCTCGACCCTGAGTACGAAATCGGCGCCGTCGGTCGTTTTCGCGTTATCATCAATCCGATCCTGACGTACCTTGCCGGACAGGGCGCAGCCGGTTCGACCTACAAGGCCACTGGCAGCAATTACGACATCTACCCGCAGGTCATTCTGGGCCAGGGCTTTGGTGGCGGCGATGCGTTCGGTCAGGTTCCGCTGCGTGGCGTGGATGCTGCAGGTTCGATGGCAACTATCAATCCTACCCACATTCCGCCGTCAACGAAGACCAAGTCCGATCCGCTTGGCCAGCGCGGCTATGTTGGCGCCGCAACGTGGCAGGCCCAGAAGATCCTCAACGACGGATGGCTCGCGGCCTACTTCACTTGCACGGAGGTTAACTGATGGCAGCTGTTAGCACGAAGGATGTGAAGGTCGTCTTGCGACAGGGTATCTCGGCTGTACAAGCCGATGCCCTTGCCGACTGGATGCAGGCTGTGACCGATGCAATTCAGGCCGTAGCAGCCCAGAACGATGCGTCCGCTACGGGCGCGGTTGCGGCTGTGGCTGCTCTTCTGACCGATTGAGGATCGAACGATGGCATTGACTTCTACTGATATCATCAAAAGCGAGCCACCGCGGTTCGCTTGTGGGTCTCGGACTGGGACTCGTACTGCGGCTGATTTCACAATTACACTTGGGTTTGCTCCGAAGAAGATTCGGGTCGTGAACCTAACTGATCGTGTCGAAGCCGAATACTGGGTTGATTCCGACCTCGACGCTACCTCGGGCAACGTCTACGGGCTAGTTACGGTTGCAAATGGAACCCGAACGTATGCGGTTAATGGCATCTCGGTCGAAACTACCGAAGGCGCTTCCGGCCGGCAATTCGCGGTAGACGTTTCGGTTGCCAACCTCGAAACCGACAACGACGACTTGGTTTGGGAGGCGTGGGGCTAAGCCTCCTTCCCACGTCTCCTGGCCGGGAAGAGTCCTCTCCCTCCCCCTCTGCGCCTTCCCGGCCACCCTTTTCCACTAGGACACAACTATGGCACTTGCACCAAAACCAAAAGTCAACGAAGACACAGATCCGAAGCGGCGGTATGTGGAAGAGGTTGATGATGCGGAATCCCTCATCCGACCAAAGACCGATGCCGACAACGAGGTCCTCGAAGCGTATGCGAAGGAGATGGCGTTCCTGCGCGAGAAGGTTGAGGTCATGATTCTACCGGCAGCTGATCCGAATGATCAGGCAAGACTAGTCGAGGTTTGCGTCAACGGCACTACGTACTACTTCCTTCGGGGCGAGTGGCGAACAGTTCCACGCTTCGTTTTGGAGGTGCTTGCCACCGCAAAGCACCAGGCGTGGAGCTTTGGTTACAAGAACGCGCAGAACGGTGCAACAGTTCAAACCAATGACTCGTCGCATATTCTGCGGTTCCCGCACCAGTTCCGCGATTCCAATCCGCTTGGCTATAAGTGGTACGATTCGATTAAGGACCGAGTGCATTGACAATACGGTTTGGTTAAACCCAACCGTACATATCAATGCCTACTTACAAGCAAATATGTGAGTCAGTCCTCGAAGAGGCCAATGGCCGTCCGGTCGAGTTTGCTTCGACAAGCCTCGGCAAAGCCTCCGATGGGACTTACTCGCTGACTGATCCGACTCAGCGAAACATAGTTCGCTGGGTAAACGACTTGTACGTCCAAGTTCAGCAGCAAATGATGGAAGCCCGCTTTATGCAGAAGCGAGGACTTTTCATCAAAACGGTGGACTCAGTCGAGGAGTATTCCAAGTCCGGGATTCGCGAAGTTAACCGGCACTCGTTCTACACGACGCGTCAGGGACAGACAGCGCGGATTCCAATCGCGGTTCTGGATTACGACTTTTGGCTCCAACAGGAGCGGGTCTATCATCTGCCTGACTCTAACCCGCTGTGGCTGATTCGCAAGCCGAACTTTCAATGGCTTGTCTATCCACCACCTAACGCCGTTTGGAACATTTATGGCGAGTGGTGGCTAAAACCCGAAGGCTTTGCCGCGTCCGATGAAGAGCCGTTATGGAACGAAGAGTACCATGACGTGCTCAAGTGGAAAGCACTCCAGCTCTTTGCGGTGGAGTTTTCAGCAGAGGGGGCGCAGCAACGGCTGATGGCGCGTATTGGGCAAATGCTTCCCCCGCTGGAGAAAGCGTTCAAGCGCCGCTACATTCCTGCTGTTGGTCCGGCACACTCATTAGTATGACCGCGCGAGACTTTTACCAATCATCATAAAAATAAGATATTACACGGGGCAACCCAGGGAGATCGAGTGATGAGAGTAGTAACAACATGGCGGGAGATGGTGAGGCAAGCGGCTGGCTCAAAGGGGCAGTCTGGGCTTTGGGGCTTGGGCTTCCAGTCATTGTTACTGGGCTGGGCGCTTGGCTTCTCTTTGCTCGGAGTGACAGCCTTGATCGTGATGCGACCCTCCAACGCAGGGTGGACACCATCGAGGAACGCGTCAATCAGCTCGCAGCGGATATGTCAGCCCATGATCGCGCCGACCGGAGCGAGGCGCGCCTCGCGGACGTCTGGAGACAGCGCATTCTGGCAAATGAGCAGCGGGTGAACACGATTACGATCGATGTGGCTCATTGCGCCGACTTCAAGGCCCGATGCGCGGCATTGGAGCCACGCATGGATAAGCTTCGCCGCCGCCTCGACGAGGTGACTGACAAGGTCCGGGAACTGGATGCTGGCATTAAGGCACTGGGATCG
>CAZUDR010000308.1:0-4690 GCA_964618715.1 uncultured Undibacter sp.
CGATCTCGACTGGAAACGGCCCGGCGAGCAGGTGATCGACGAGTACAAGAAGGGCGACGTGGTCAAGGCCCAGGTGCTCGACGTGGACGTGGAGAAGGAGCGCATCGCGCTCGGCATCAAGCAGCTTGCGGGCGACCCAATGGAGAGCGCCGGCGATATCAAGAAGGGCTCGGTGGTGACCTGCGAGGTGACCGAGATCAAGGACTCGGGCATCGACGTGAAGATCGCCGGCACCGATCTGACCGCCTTCATCAAGCGGTCCGACCTTGCCCGTGACCGCGGCGAGCAGCGGCCCGAGCGTTTCGCGGTGGGTCAGAAGGTCGACGCCCGCGTGACCCAGTTCGACCGCAAGACGCGCAAGCTCTCGGTGTCCATCAAGGCGCTGGAAGTGGCCGAGGAGAAGGAAGCGATCGCGCAGTACGGCACGGCCGATTCCGGTGCGTCGCTGGGCGACATTCTGGGCGCCGCGCTCAAGCAGCGCGCCGGCGACAAGCCGGACAGCGAGGCGGCCGAGGAAAAGGCCGACGAGGATTAACCGCCATCCGAGACGTTTGCCCCCGGGGACCGTGAGTGCCCCCGGGGGTTTTTCTTTCCTGGACGGCCCAAAATCGTCTGATTTCCGCGCCAATCGGAGCCGGCGCACCGCAGTGACCGATTGCAGCTGCGCAACCGCTTTCAACCGGTGTGATCGCAGCTAGTATCGGGGCGCGATTCCCCGTAAGGAGCGAGACGCCATGTCGCTCGATGCCGATGCCATCGTTGATCGCCGTCGCTTGCGGCGCAAACTTGCATTCTGGCGCGTCGCCGCGGCCCTGCTGGTCGTGCTTGCGGTGGCAGGGCTGGCCATCTGGCTGGTGCCGGGCAGCCGGCTTGCGGGCAGCGACTACATCGCGCGCATCAAGGTGCAAGGCCTGATCCGCGAGAACCGGGCTCGCGTCGAGGCTCTGGAAAAGCTCGCCAAGTCGAATGTGCGCGCAGTCGTCGTGCACGTGGACAGCCCCGGCGGCACGACCGCCGGCTCGCAGCAGCTTTACGAAGCAATGCGCGCGCTGCACGAGAAGAAGCCGATGGTGGTGGTGGTCGACGGGCTGGCCGCATCCGGCGCCTATATTGCGGCGCTGTCGTCCGACCACATCATCGCACACGATACCTCGCTGGTCGGCTCGATCGGCGTCCTGTTCCAGTACCCCGATTTGACCGAGGCGCTGAAATTGCTCGGCGTCAAGGTCGAATCGATCAAATCGACGCCGCTCAAGGGCGCGCCCAGCGCTTTCGAGCCGACCAGCCCGGAGGCGCGCGCGGCGGTCGAGGCTGTCGTGCTCGACTCCTACAACTGGTTCAAGGATCTGGTGCGCGAGCGCCGCAAGCTGGACGATGCGCAGCTGACGGCGGTGGCCGATGGTCGCGTCTTTACGGGACGTCAGGGGCTCGATCTGAAACTGGTCGACGGTCTCGGCAACGAGAAGACCGCCGTCGCCTGGCTGGAAAAGGAGAAAAAGGTGCCGGCTGACCTGCCGGTGCGCGATTATTCGCTGAGCCCGCGTTTCAGCGAGTTTTCATTCCTCCACGTCGCCGCCTGGACCTTCGAGGCAGCGGGACTTTCCGCCCTCGCACAGCGGCTGGAGGCGTGGGCTTCGGTGCAGGCGGTCGAAAGACTCAATCTTGACGGTCTGCTGGCGCTTTGGCACCCTCCCGGTTCCCGTTGACCGAGTAAGGCGGCGTCATGATCAAGTCTGAGCTTGTGCAGCGCATTGCCTCCCAGAACCCGCACCTGTATCAGCGCGACGTCGAAAACATCGTCAACGCCATCCTCGGCGAGATCACCAGCGCCATGGCCCGTGGCGACCGCGTCGAATTGCGCGGCTTCGGCGCATTCTCGGTGAAGCACCGGCCGGCGCGGACCGGGCGCAATCCGCGCACGGGCGCACATGTCTCGGTCGAGGAAAAATCCGTGCCGTTCTTCAAGACCGGCAAGGAAATGCGCGAACGCCTGAACAAGCCCGGCGCATAGGGCCGCCAACGACTCCCGACCGTTTGTCGTCGCCCGCGAAAGCGGGCGTTTTGCTCTTCAGGGGTGCCTCGGTGCGCGCCGTCGCGCCGGTCCGCCCTCGTCCGGTTTCCGGATTCCCCGCTTTCGCCGTGAAGCACACTCGCGTAAATGTGCGGGACGAGAGGACGCCAATGTTCCGCAAGATCGTCACGGCCATTATCGTTGTCCCGCTGGCCATCGTGATCATCGCTTTTGCGGTGACCAACCGGCAGATGGTGACGGTCTCATTCGACCCGTTCTCGACCGTCGATCCGGCCTACTCGGCGCAACTGCCGCTGTTCGTGCTCATTTTCGTGCTGGTGATCCTCGGCGTCATTATCGGCGGCGTGGCCGCCTGGCTGCGCCAGGCGACGTGGCGGCGCACGGCGCGCCGTCTTGATGCCGATGTGCGCGCCCTGCACGCGGAAATCGAGGCACTGCGGCGTGGCACGCCGCCGCGCGAGCCGCCCCCGCCCGCCCGTCTCCCGCCGACCGATTCCTGAGATCCCGGTTCCACTTTGCGGCGACGCGAAATAGGCGGTAGAAAACCGCCCGTTATGGCACTGACCGTCAAGATCTGCGGCCTGAACACCCCGGAGGCGCTCGACGCGGCGCTGGACGCCGGGGCCGACCTCGTCGGCTTCGTCTTCTTTCCGCCGAGTCCGCGCAACCTCGGGCTGGAGGCGGCGCGCAGGCTGGGAGAGCGCGTGCAGGGCCGGGCGGGCAAGGTTGCACTCACCGTCGACGCCAGCGATCAGATGCTGTTCGACATCGTCGAGGCGCTGAAGCCCGACATGTTGCAGCTGCACGGCAAGGAGACGCCCGACCGCGTGGTTGCGGTGCGCACCCGCTTCGGCCTGCCGGTGATGAAGGCGCTGCCGATTGCCGAGCGCTCCGACCTCTCGCCGATCCGTCTCTACGCGCAGGTGGCCGACCGCCTGCTGTTCGACGCGCGCCCGCCCAGGAAGGCCACCCGGCCCGGCGGTCTGGGGCTGCGCTTCGACTGGATGCTGCTCAAGGGAGTCAAGCCCGGTGTGCCGTTCATGTTGTCGGGCGGACTCGACGCCGGCAACGTGACGGAGGCGCTGACCGTCACCAATGCGCCGGGTGTCGACGTTTCATCCGGCGTCGAGCGTTCGCCCGGCGTGAAGGACCCGGCCAAGATTCGCGAATTCATTCGAGCGGCCAAGGGGGGCGAGGAGCCGCTCGAACTGTCGAAGGCGTCGATCGTATGACCGTGCAGCGACCGAATTCATTCCGCACCGGTCCCGACGAGCGCGGGCATTTCGGCATCTATGGCGGGCGCTTTGTCGCCGAGACGCTGATGCCGCTTATTCTCGACCTGGAAAGGGCCTATGCGGAGGCCAAGGCTGACCCGGGTTTCCGGAAGGAGATGGACGGTCATCTGGCGACCTATGTCGGCCGGCCGTCGCCGCTCTATTTCGCCGAGCGGCTGTCAGGGCATTGCGGCGGGGCGAAAATCTATTTCAAGCGCGAGGAGCTCAACCACACCGGGGCGCACAAGGTGAACAACGTGCTCGGCCAGATCATGCTGGCCAGGCGCATGGGCAAGAAGCGCATCATCGCGGAGACCGGCGCCGGCATGCATGGCGTCGCCACCGCCACGCTGTGCGCCAAGTTCGGCCTGCCCTGCATCGTCTACATGGGCGAGGTCGACGTCGAGCGGCAGCAGCCCAACGTGCTGCGCATGAAGATCCTCGGCGCCGAGGTGCGCGGCGTCACCTCCGGTGCGCGCACGCTGAAGGATGCGATGAACGAGGCCCTGCGCGACTGGGTGACCAACGTCGCCGACACCTTCTACTGCATCGGCACGGTGGCCGGGCCGCATCCCTATCCCGCCATGGTGCGTGACTTCCAGTCGATCATTGGCCGCGAGACACGCGAGCAGATGCAGGTGGCGGAAGGCCGCGGACCGGATTCGCTCATCGCCTGCATCGGCGGTGGCTCCAACGCCATGGGCCTGTTTCATCCGTTCCTCGACGACCGCGATGTCGAGATCTACGGAGTCGAGGCGGCGGGCCTCGGGCTCAACAGCGGCAAGCATGCCGCCTCCATCGCCGGCGGGCGGCCGGGCGTGTTGCACGGCAATCGCACATATCTGTTGATGGATGCGGACGGCCAGATCGAGGAGGCGCATTCGATTTCCGCCGGTCTCGACTATCCGGGCATTGGTCCCGAACATTCCTGGCTCAACGATCTCGGTCGCATCAAATTCCTCTCCGCCACGGACGACGAGGCGGTCGCCGCGTTCCAGCTGGTCAGCGAGCTCGAAGGGATCATACCGGCACTCGAGCCGGCGCATGCGCTGGCGCGGGTGCTCGACCTGGCGCCGCAGAAGCCGAAGGATCACCTGATGGTGGTGAATCTTTCGGGGCGCGGGGACAAGGACCTGGCGAGCGTGGAGGCCTTTCTCGCCAGCAAGAAGAAGAAGAAAAAATGACAACGCGGATCGAGAAGCGTTTCGCGGCGCTGAAGGAGGAAGGCCGCGCCGCGCTGGTAACATTTACGATGGCCGGCGATCCCGACGCCAAAACCTCGCTCGCCATCGCCAGGGCGCTGCCGAAAGCCGGCGCCGACGTGATCGAGCTCGGCATGCCGTTCTCCGATCCGATGGCCGACGGACCGGCCATTCAGGCGGCT
>CAZUDR010000309.1:0-4679 GCA_964618715.1 uncultured Undibacter sp.
ACGCCGGTCTTCATGACGTTGTGCTTTTCCATGGAGGTGACCTTGTTGCGCCGCTTGCGCGCCAGCTCGAAGGCGACGCGCGAGATGCGCTCGATCTCGTAGGTGTCGTACACTTGCGTATCGATGGCGCGCTTCTGGCCGTTGCCGAGATCGGTGATGGTCTTGGGCTCGCCGAAATAGACGCCGCCGGTGAGCTCGCGCAGGATCATGATGTCGAGGCCCTCGACCAGTTCGCGCTTGAGCGAGGAGGCGTCGGCCAACGCCGGATAGGTCACCGCCGGGCGCAGGTTGGCGTAGAGGTCCAGATCCTTGCGCAGGCGCAGCAGGCCGGCCTCGGGCCGGACGTCGTAGCCGACCTTGTCCCATTTCGGCCCCCCGACAGCGCCGAAGATGACGGCGTCGGCGGCCCTGGCCTTGTCCATCGTCCCGTCGGTGATGGCCACGCCATGGGCGTCGTAGCAGGAGCCGCCGACCAGAGCCTCCTCGACGGTGAACCTGTCGGGTCCTTTTTCGTTGAAGAACTGAATGACGCGCTTCACCTCGGCCATCACTTCCGGGCCAATGCCGTCGCCGGGGAGAAGCAGGAGATTGTGGGTGGCCATACGCATTGCCTCACGCTGTAATTGCTGCGCGGATTGCTAAAGCCTCGCCGCAGACTTGGCAACTGGCCGGGATCGCGCCGACATCTTCCGTTCATTCCGGTGTGTCAGGGAGAGCAAATGACAGAACGCCGCGCCAGGGTGGTGATTATCGGGGGCGGGTTTGGCGGCCTGGAATGCGCCAAGGGGCTTCGGCGCACGCCGGCGGACGTCACCATCATCGATCGCCAGAACCACCATTGCTTCCAGCCACTGCTTTATCAGGTGGCAACCGCGGCGCTGTCACCGGCGGAAATCGCTTGGCCGATTCGCCATATCCTGCGCTCGCAACGCAACGTGACGGTGCTGATGGAGGAGGCTACCGGAATCGATACGCAACAGCGGATCGTGCGCTGCACGTCCGGCGACGTGACCTACAACTACCTGGTGATTGCGACCGGCACCACGCACGCCTATTTCGGCCACGACGAGTGGGAAGCTTACGCGCCCGGACTCAAGCGCGTCGAGGACGCCACCCGCATTCGCCGCAGCCTGCTGATTGCCTTCGAACGGGCTGAATTGAGCGACGACCCGGCTGAGCGGGCTCGCCAGCTCACCTTCGTCATCGTCGGCGGGGGCGCCACGGGCGTCGAACTGGCCGGTGCATTCGCCGAGGTGGCGCGACAGACGCTCGCCGCCGACTTCCGCCGCATCGATCCGAAGACGGCCCGGATCGTGCTGGTCGAGGCGGGATCGCACGTGCTGCCGACATTCCCGCAGCAACAGTCCGACTACGCCCGCGCGGCGCTCGAAAAGGCAGGCGTCGAGGTGAAAACCGGGACACGCGTGACACTGTGCGACGCGCGCGGCGTCGATACCGACAGGGGCCGCATCGGTGCCGCCACCGTCGTCTGGGCTGCAGGGGTGGTGGCCTCACCAGCCGCGCACTGGCTGTCGGCGGAGGCCGACAAGGCCGGCCGGGTCAAGGTCAATCCCGATCTGTCGGTGCCGGGGCATCCGGACATTTATGCCATCGGCGATACCGCAGCGCTGCCGCCGGGAGACGGCAAGCCGGTCCCCAACATGGCGCCGGCCGCCAAGCAGATGGGGCAATACGTGGCCAAAGTTGTTGCGGGCCGCATCGCCGGCCGCACGCCGGCCAGGCCGTTCCGTTACATGGATGTCGGCGAGATCGCCACCATCGGGCGCAGCTCCGCCGTGTTCAGCTACGGCCGCCTGCGGCTCTACGGGTTTATCGGCTGGGTGTTCTGGAGCGCGATCCACATCTATTTTCTGATCGGCATGCGCAGCCGCTTCATCGTCGCGCTCACATGGCTGTGGAATTACCTGACCTTCAAGCGCGGCGCGCGGCTGATCACGCACCCGGAGCGGGCGGACGAGCCGGAAACCGCCTAGAGCCCGCTGAACCAGTTGTAGCCCTGGTTCGACCAGTAGCCGCCGCGATTCTCGTTGGTGACTTCCATTGCCACCACGTATTTCGGCTGCTTGAAGCCGAGCTTGGTCGGCATGCGGATCTTCATCGGGAACCCGTAGGCACGCGGCAGCGTCTGGTGATCGAACTTGAAGCTCATCTGCGTCTGCGGATGCAGCGCGGTGGCCATGTCGATGGTGTTGGTGTAGCCCTCGGCACACCTGAAGAAGATGTATCCGGCGCGGGTGTCGGCGCCGATGCGCTTGAGGAAATCGGACAACAGCGCACCCTGCCAGGAGCCGATGGCGCTCCAGCCCTCGACGCAGACATGGCGGGTGATTTGCGAGTGCTCGGGCAGCTTGTAGAGTTCCTCGAGTGTCCACGGTTTCCTGTTGTCGACCAGACCGGAGATCTCGAGCCGGTACGTCGCGGGATCGATCCGCGGCGCCTCGTCGAGGCTGTAATAGGCATTGAACGGGAACGGCCGGGTGATGTCGCTTTCCGAATAGGTCGGCGCCAGCTTGTCGGGATCGAACAGCGCCGCCTGCACCTTGTCATTGAAGCGCGAGACCACGCGCAGTGCGTTTTCGGCGGTGTCGCCGTCGATGATATCGCAGCCGGTGAGCAGCGCCAGCGCGCCGACACTTGCCGCGCCGCGCAGAAACCGGCGCCGCGCCGGATCGGGCATGACGCTGGCGGCATCCCTGATCAGCAGTTTCGGGTCCACACCGGGAATGGCCTTGCGTGTGCGCATCGTGCTCCTCCTAGCGCCCGGTGATCATCGCGCGCACGCTTTTCGGCACGATAAGCGCCAGCACGACGTGCACGACCAGGAAGGCGACGATCGCCGCCATGGCGAAGAAATGTACGTAGCGCGCGACCTCGTAGCCGCCGAACAGCCAGGTCAGTTCCTGGAACTGGACCGGCTTCCAGATCGACAGGCCGGACAACACGACAATGATGCCGACGACGATGACGCCGGCGTAGAGCAGCTTCTGCACCGCGTTGTAGCGCGACAGGTCGTCATGCGAGAGCCTGAAGGTCAGCGCGGCCTTGAGGTCGGCAATCACATGCGACGGGCGGATCGGCACCAGCTTGCGGCGGAAGCGGCCGGTGGCGAAGCCGAGGATGAGGTAGACAAGGCCGTTGATCACCAGCAGCCACATGGCGGCGAAGTGCCAGAGCAGCGCGCCGCCCAGCCAGTTGCCGAGCGCGTAGCTGCGCGAGAAGGTGAAATCAAACAGCGGGGAAGCGTTGTAGATCTGCCAGCCGGATCCGATCATCACGAGGATGGCCAGCGCATTGATCCAGTGGGTGATGCGCACCCAGAGCGGATGGATGATGCGCCTTTCCGGACTGATGGCCATGGTTTCGGCGGTCATCGCGGGAACTCTCCGTCATCCTTTGCGCGGACGATCGGCCGAATATACGACACGGCCGGGCCCGCGGATGCACCCGCGGGTCTCCGGCCGCGGCGTGCAGGCTTACTTCTTCATGCTGTCCTTTTTCATCGAATCTTCTTTTTTCATCGAATCCTTGGACATCGTGTCCTTCTTCATCGTGTCCTTCGCCATCGAGTCCTCCTTCTTCATGGAGTCCTTCTTCATGTCGTCGGCATAGGCAGCCGGCGCGAAGGCGAACCCGGTCGCGAGAGCGGCGGACAGGATGGCGGAGAACAGAACGCTTTTCTTCATGGGGGATCCTCCTGAGGATGACTTTGCAGGCCAAGCGCTAACATGAGGATGGGCACACGCCCTCATCAGTTCCCGTTGTCGGAATCTGGCGTTCGGCTCACGCTTTTGTGAGAATGCCCGGCCGGGCCAATTCCGCAGAAGGAGCCTGTCTGTGCGTGATCCGACGGCCGCAAAGGCCAATCCAGGCAATGGTTTTGAGGATTTCCGGCTCGGCCAGATCATTGCTCACGCCACCCCGCGCACGGTAACCGTCGGCGACGTGGCGCTCTATCACGGTCTTTTCGGGCCCCGTTTTGCGGTGCAGTCGTCAGATGCCTTTGCCGGGGCGATCGGCTACCCGCGCTCGCCGGTCGATGACCTGCTGGTCTTCCACATGGTGTTCGGCATGACGGTACCGGACGTCTCGCTCAACGCGGTGGCCAATCTCGGCTATGCCGACTGCCGATTCCTCAAGCCGGTCTATCCGGGCGACACGCTCAACGCCACGTCCGAAGTGATCGGTCTGAAGGAAAACTCCAGCCGCAAGACCGGCATCGTCTATGTGCGCTCGCGCGGCCTCAATCAGCATGGCGAGGCCGTGCTCGACTATGTGCGCTGGGTCATGGTGCGAAAGCGCGACGAGGCCGCCCCCGCACCGGGCGAGAGGATGCCGGAACTGTCGAAGGTCGTGCTGCCCGCGCAGCTTGGTGCCGCCTGCCCGCCGCTCAAGTCCGGCGCCTATGACACGACCCTCGCCGGCAGCTCCCACCGGTTCGGCGACTACCGGGCGGGCGAAAAGATCGATCATGTCGACGGCATCACCGTGGAAGAAGCCGAGCACATGATCGCAACGCGGCTCTACCACAACACCGCGCGCGTGCATTTCAACCAGTTCAGTGAATCGCAGGGCCGGTTCGGCCGGCGGCTGATCTACGGCGGTCACGTCATCTCGCTGGCGCGCGCGCTGTCGTTCAACGGGCTGGCGAATGCGTTCCA
>CAZUDR010000310.1:0-4651 GCA_964618715.1 uncultured Undibacter sp.
GACCGTCTCGCCGGTGACGGTCATGGCGTCGAGATGCAGCAGGTCTTTCAGCTCGCGCAGCAGCGCGCCGACGCCGCCGGCGGCGAAGAAGTCTTCCATGTAGCCGTTGCCGACCGGCTTCAGGTTCACCAGCACCGGCGTGGTGTCGGACAGCTCGTTGATCCGCTCAAGCGAGACCGGCACGCCGGCGCGTCCGGCGATCGCCGTCAGGTGGATCACCGCATTGGTCGAGCCGCCGATGGCGAGCAGCACGCGCAGCGCGTTCTCCACCGACTTCTCATTGACGATCCTGTCCGGCGTCAGCTGCGAGCCGATCAGCTTCACCGCGGCGGCGCCGGTCGCCTCGGCCGCGCGCAGGCGGTCGGCATGCACGGCGGGGATGGCGGCGGTGCCGGGCAGCGTCAGCCCCAGCGCCTCGGCAATACAGGCCATGGTCGAGGCGGTGCCCATCACCGCGCAGGTGCCGGCGGTGGTGGCCAGCCGGCCCTCGACGTCCGAGATCTCTTTCGCATCGATCGAACCCGCACGGTACCGCGCCCAGAAGCGACGACAGTCGGTGCAGGCGCCGAGCCGTTCGCCGCGATAGCGCCCGGTCATCATCGGGCCCGCCACCAGCATCACCGCCGGGCGGGCGGCCGACACCGCACCCATCAGCTGGGCCGGCACGGTCTTGTCGCAGCCGCCCATCAGCACCACCGCGTCCATCGGCTGCGCGCGCACCATCTCCTCGGTGTCGATTGACATCAGGTTGCGGAACTTGAGGCTGGTCGGATTGAGGAACACCTCGCCGAGCGAGATGGTGGGGAACTCGACCGGCAGCGCACCGGCGGCGAGCACGCCGCGCTTCACTGCGTCCAGCATCTCGGGGAAGTGTCGATGACAGTTGTTGAAGCCGGACGGCGTGAAGGCGATGCCGATCACCGGCTTCTCCAGCATGGCGCGCGAATAGCCCATCGACTGCGCGAAGGAGCGGCGCAGATAAAGTGAAAAGTCGCGGTCGCCGTAGTTGGTGAGCCCGTGGGCGATGCCGGTGATGCGCTCAGTCATGACGTCACTTTCTGCAACCGGGCCAGCCCGGATGCAAGCCGCATCGCCACGGGACTGGCGGTGATGCGCGCAGCCGCGTGCGGCCAGCGCCGCGTGAACCAGCCGATTGCGATCTGGTGAAAGAAAACCGCAACCACGACCGTGGTGAGCATCCAGGTCAGGAAATGATAGCGGGCGATCGACGCGTTGAAGAAGAGCGCGACCACGTGCTGGGCAAGCGCGGCGGCGCCGAGCAGGCGCAGCCAGGGATCGAAGCTGCGCCCGCGCGCGACGACATAAAGGAGAATGACGACGGCGGCGGCATTGAGCGGGATGGTGGCCCAGGACTCGGCCACGCCGCCGAGCCAGGCGGCGATCTGCCGGCCGGCATGGCCCAGACTTCCGCCGGCAAAATCCAGGGTCACGAGATCGCGGATCGCGCCCAGATAGACGTCGGGCGGCGTCACCAGCACCTGGGGATGGTCGGCGTTGGTGCTGAACAGCACGAAGACGCGGCCGAACACCCAGTTGTGCAGTGCCATGGAGAAGACCGGCAGGAAGCCGATGCACAGGCCGGCAAGCCGCGGCCAGTGCCGGTGCCAGAGCGCATAGAGACCGGCGCCGCCGAGCAGTACCGCCGCGGCGGGCGCGATGACCGGCTTCATGAAGATGCCGAGCGCCAGCAGCAGCGCGCCGAAGAAGCCGGGAAGGAACCTGTTGTCGGGCCCGTCTGCCTGCGTGCCGACAACCGGCAGGATGCCCGCAGTGAACAGTATGTAGGCGGCCGGATCGGCATAGCCGCGCGCCGCCCATTTCGAATATTGCACAAAGGAGCCGCCGGCGATCATGCCGAGCGGAACGGCAACAAAGACGATGATCAGGGCGAGCGACCAGTCGCGCGGCAGGAAGCGGCGCAACAGGCCGTAAACGAGAAAGGGAAAAAGGAGGACGAGGGACAGATAGCCAAGGTAGGTTTCGCCAAACACGACGTGCTCAAGCGCGCGGAAATAGCGCAGCCCCGGACCGCCGTAGTAGAAGACTGCCTCGCCGCCCTCGAGAAAACCCCGGACATCCCCGGCCAGCAATTTCTGCAGGATCATCCGCCCGACGCCGTCGTAGTAGAGCCCGTCGTCACCGCCGTCGAACGGCCGCACGCCGCCGATGAAGCTCGCATCGTCGATCGCGAGGACCAGTACGGCGAGGCCAAGCAGCATGAACGCGAACAGCGCCGGACCCCGCCGCACGCGCACAAGGGTGACGACCAGGCCCAGTGCGGCCGCCAACACGATCGCGGCCTGCGCCACCTGCAGCAGGCGCACACGCCACGGCGGGGACAAATGCATGGCCAGCGTGTCGGGTTTGACCGCAATACCGAAGATGCGGCGGCCGTCATCTGCGGGCGTAATCGCGCGGCACTGATCGCCGGACAGCATGTCGTAGCTGCCATCGCTGCGTTCCCACATCACCTCGCCGCGCCAGCACAGTTCGCCGCCGGCAAACGAGGCCGGCAGGCGGATCATCTCGTACCACGGCATCAGCAGGCGCCAGCGATCCAAACCCATCCAGAAGCGCGTATTGCGCTCGACGCGGCGCAGGATGGTTATATCGTCTGACCAGTTGTAGCTATTGTCGTTGACAAAGCCGAGGCGCAGCCAGACCGGGCTGCCGAAATCGACGCCGGTCACCGCGCGCGATGCATCGGACATGTGAAAGATTCCGTCGGCGGAGAAGGCATAGGCGCGATCCGGACGACCGGCTTTCCGGCAGCGGTTTTGATCAACGGTGCATTGCGGATAGCGTGCGGCAAATTCCTCGGCCAGCCTGTCATAGACCGGCGCCGGCAGGGCGCGCTGCAAGGCGGGCCCGGGCAGGAACACATTGTGTCCCTCGTCGATGCGCGGCGGCGCCAGCAGCCATTGGGCGGCGACTGCGACCACGACGACCACGAGCGCGATCAGCCACGCCCTGCCCCGCGCCTCCACCTCGCCGGTGAAGGCGAACACCGCGACGGCGACCAGCAGCGCATAGGCACTGATGCTGTTGACCGGCAGGCCGACAACGAGAAATGCCAGAACGAGCACGGCCGGAGCGCGCCATCCGGCTGAAGGCCATGCGTTCCGCATCACTGTCATCGATGGTCCCGGACCTGCCCCGATTCGCCCTTGCCTAGCATGGCGAATTGGCCCAAATCCAATTCTGCGCGCGGCAAAACCAGTGTTTCCCGGGGACTTAACA
This sequence comes from uncultured Undibacter sp., assembly GCA_964618715.1. Taxonomy (GTDB): domain Bacteria; phylum Pseudomonadota; class Alphaproteobacteria; order Rhizobiales; family Xanthobacteraceae; genus Pseudolabrys. The sequence continues at coordinate 3,262 of CAZUDR010000310.1, forward strand.
CTTTGATCCGACTGGGCATCGTCGGCAGCAATTACGGGCGCACCGTGCACCTGCCTGCCTTCCGCATGGACAAGCGCTGCGAGGTCGTGGCGCTCGCCGCCAGCAACGAGGAGCGTGCGCGCGGATTCGCCGGCGATGCCGGTGTGGCCAAGGGCTACGGTGACTGGCGCGCGCTGGTGGACGACCCGGAGGTCGACGCGGTGGCAATCGCCACCATGCCTGCCCTGCAGGCGCGGGTGGCCATGCACGCGCTGAGCCTGGGCAAGCCCGTATTCGCCGAAAAGCCGATGGCGAGCACGCTCACCGACGCGCGTGCCATGCTCGATGCCGCGCAGCGCAGTGGCCGGCCGGCGATGATCGATTTCAACTTCACGCAGATCATGGCCTGGCTGCGCGCCAAAGAGTTGCTCGATGCCGGCGCGGTCGGCACATTGCGCCACATGGCGGTGCACTGGCAGGTGGAGAACCGCGCCGTGCAGATGCGTATGAAGACCTGGAAGACGCTGACCGACGATGGCGGGGGCGTGCTGGGAAATTTCATTTCCCACACTTTCCACTACATCGAATGGTTCTGCGGGCCGATCGCACGGCTGACCGCACGGCTCGGCGGCCTGCCCGGCGAGGACGACGTGCAGACCACCGTGGCGATGGCGCTCGAACTGCAGGGCGGACCGCTGGTCAGCCTGTCGATGAGCTGCGCGTCCTGGCTCGGCTCCGGTCACCGGCTCGAGTTCTACGGTGAGGACGGCACGCTTGTTCTGCACAACAGGACCGCCGACTACATGCGCGGCTTCGAGCTGTTTCACGCCCGCCGGCCGGCCGCAGCGCTCGAGCAGATCGCGGTCGACGATCCGGCGGACGCCTGTCAGCCCGACGGACGCATCGCGCCGGTATCGCGACTGGCCAAACTGTTCTTCGACGCCGTCGAGAACAGTGGCAAGCCGCAGCCCGGCTTCGCCGAGGGCTATCGTGTGCAACAGCTGATCGACGCTGCGCAGCGCTCGCACCGGCAGGGCGCGATGGTCGGTACCACGCCACAGGAGCTGGCACCGTGAGCAGAATTTTGGTCACCGGCGGCTCCGGTTTCATCGGCTCCGCGCTGGTGAAGGCGCTGGTGAGCGCCGGCCATCAGGTGCGCGTGCTCGACGACAATTCGCGCGGGAGCCCGCGGCGGCTCAAGGAGGTGGAAAAAAACATCGAATTCGTTGCCGGCGACATTCGCGATTCCGCTGCCGTCGGGCGCGCGGTACAGGGCATGGACGAGGTGCACCATCTCGCCTTCGTCAACGGCACCGAGTTCTTCTATTCGCAGCCGGAACTGGTGCTCGATGTCGGCGTGCGCGGCATGATCAACGTGCTCGATGCCTGCCAGAAGAACAATGTCGGCACG
>CAZUDR010000311.1:0-4647 GCA_964618715.1 uncultured Undibacter sp.
AATAAACAGTTGGACAAATGCATGAAGCAGGCAACACAAGCCATCGGTTGGGAAAATCGGGAAGTCGTACGCAAGGGATCGGTTGGGCCCAAGAAACGAGGCATTGGTATGGCCTCCTTTATTGCCCATCAGGCCGGGGGAAAGCTGCCGAACAAAGCGTTTGCCGACGTAGATATTCATCGTGACGGAACGATACAGCTGCGAATCGGCATCGTGGACATCGGAGCCGGACAGAAGACAATTTTCGCCATGATCGCCGCCGAGCAACTGGGGGTACGAGTCGAGGACATTCAGGTTGTATACGGTGATACGGAAGGAACCCGCTACGGGCCTGCCAGCCATTCATCACGAGTTACCGCGGAAATGGGACCCCCAGTCCTGCAGGCCGCAGCGGAAGCCCGACAGAAGCTCTTCGCGCTGGCCGCTCCGCTCCTCGGGGCGAAGCCGGAGGAGCTCGACCTCTATATCAGGCAGATGGAAGAGGCCGAGAAGCGCGACCACCGCAAGCTCGGCCGCGAGATGGACCTGTTCCATTTCCAGGAGGAAGGTCCCGGCACGGTGTTCTGGCATGCCGGCGGCTGGACCGTGTTCCAGGAAATCGTCGCCTATATGCGCCGCCGCCTGAGAGGCGACTACGACGAGGTCAACGCGCCGGAACTGCTCGACAAGTCGCTGTGGGAGACCTCCGGCCACTGGCAGTGGTTCCGCGAGAACATGTTCCAGGCGACCTCGGCCGGCGACGACACCGAGGACGAGCGCGTCTACGCCATCAAGCCGATGAACTGCCCCGGCCACATCCAGATCTTCAAGCATGGCTTGCGCAGCTACCGCGAACTGCCGCTGCGCATGGCCGAGTTCGGAAAGGTGCACCGCTACGAGCCGTCGGGCGCGCTGCACGGCCTGCTGCGCGTGCGCGCCTTCACGCAGGACGATGCGCACGTCTTCTGCACCGAGGAGCAGATCGCCGACGAGTGCATGAAGATCAACGACCTGATCCTGTCGACCTATGCGGACTTCGGCTTCGAGGGCGAGATCACCGTGAAGCTGTCGACGCGGCCGGAAAAACGTGTCGGCTCGGATGCCGCGTGGGATCACGCCGAAGCCATCATGCACGACGTGCTCAGGCGCATCGAGGCACAGGGACAGGGCCGCATCAAAACGTCGATCAATCCGGGCGAGGGCGCCTTCTACGGGCCGAAGTTCGAGTACGTCCTGAAGGACGCCATCGGACGCGACTGGCAGTGCGGCACCACGCAGGTCGATTTCAACCTGCCGGAGCGCTTCGACGCCTTCTACATCGCCGCCGACGGCTCGAAGAAGACGCCGGTGATGATCCACCGCGCCATCTGCGGCTCGATGGAACGCTTTCTCGGCGTCGTGCTCGAGCACTATGCCGGCCACCTGCCGCTGTGGCTGTCACCGAAGCAGGCCGTCGTCGCCACCATCACCTCCGATGCCGACGATTATGCGGCCGAGGTGACCGCAGCCGCGCGCAAGCTCGGCCTGCGCGCCGACGCCGACCTGCGCAACGAGAAGATCAACTACAAGGTGCGGGAGCACTCGCTGGCCAAGGTGCCGGTGCTGCTGGTGGTCGGCAAGAAGGAGGCGTCAGAGCGGAAAGTATCGATCCGCCGCCTCGGCAAGGAGGGCCAGCAGGTCGTCGGTCTCGACGAGGCGCTCGCCGCACTGGTCGACGAGGCGACACCGCCAGACCTCAAACGCGCGAAGACGCGCTAGAGACGACCAGGGGTGCCCCGGACGCGCGGCGACCGGTCCGGCACACCCGTGCCTATTGCCCCTGGCTCCTGATGTATGCCGCAAGGTCGGCTGCCTCGGCGCGGGTCAGCGACATATTCGGCATCTTCGGGTGCGGCGACATCAGGAAATTCGCCACTTTTTCGGCGTCGAAATCCGGGCGTTTGCCGATCGACGCGAAGGTCGGCACATCGGGATTGCCCGCGCGCTGTCCCTCTGCAACCACATGACAAGTGGCGCACCAGCGCTTGGCCAGTGTTTCGCCGTGTTGCGCGTCGGCGGCGGCTGCGGGCATCGCGAGCACCGTCAGCACGGTCATGGAGGTCAGCACTGCGGTCGTTCGTCTCATGGGAATGGCCTCGAAGGATGGGAACGGATTGATCTTACAGGATCGGTGCGGATGGCGTCTGCGGTAATCTGCGCCTGAACGGCGGGGTCAGGCGCCGGCGATGGCGACCATTGTTGTTGAATCATCGGCCGCTTCCGGCTGCTCCAGCAGCGCGAGGAATCGCTCGGCCCAGTGCTTGATGTCGTTGCGCACCAGGACGCGGTAATTCTGCTCCTGGCGCTGGCGCCGTTCGCTGAGCGGCATCGACAGCGCGCGGTTGATGGCGTTGCCGACCCCTTCCGGATCGTAGGGGTTGACGAGCAATGCCGCCCCGCATTCACGCGCGGCGCCGGCAAAACGCGACAGGATGAGGACGCCCGGGTCCGCCATGTCCTGCGCCGCCACGTATTCCTTGGCCACCAGATTCATTCCGTCCCGCAGCGGCGTCACCAGTGCCGCGCGGGCGGCACGATAGAGCCCTGCAAGCGCGGTCCGGCTGTGCGCCTTGTTGATGTAGCGCAGCGGGGTCCACGATGCCTCGCCATAGGTCCCGTTGATGCGGCCGACCGCCTCGCCCACCAGGCGACCGAGTTCGGCGTATTCCTGGATGTCGGTGCGGCTGCGCGGCGTGATCTGCAAATAGGTCACCCGGTTATGCCAGTCCGGGAAGTTGTTCAGGAACCGCTCGAACGCCTCCATCCGCTCGGGGATGCCCTTTGAATAGTCGAGACGATCGACGCCGATAATCATGGCGCGGCCCGACAGGCTTTCCAGCACCTCCCGTACAAACGCTGAGTCGATGGCGCGTCGCGCGACCCGCGCGAATGCCTCGGTCTCGACACCCACCGGAAAGGCGCCGATGCGCACGAGCCGCCCGCCGTAGGTAAAGGTATCGGTCCCGACCTGCTTCAGTCCCGCTTCCTGGACGAGATAGCGCGAGAAGTTGGAAGCATCGACTTCGGTCTGGAAGCCGACAAGGTCGTACTCGCCGAGCGCCGGAACCAGCCGCTCATGGTTGGGCAGTGCGGTGAGAATTTCGGGCGGCGGACAGGGAATGTGAATGAAGAAACCGATCCTGTTCTTGTGGCCGCGGTCACGCAGCGCCTTGGCGAACGGAATCAGGTGATAGTCGTGCACCCATATCACGTCGTCAGGCTTCAGCTGTTTCTCCAGATGTCGCGCAAAATATTCGTTGACGCGAAGATAGCCGCCAAGATCGCGACGTTTGAATTCGGCAAGATCGAGCCGGTAATGCAGGATCGGCCACAGCACGCGATTGGCGAAGCCGTTATAGAATTCGTCGTAATCGCTCTTGCGAAGATCGACCGTGGTGTAGGAAATCTTGTCCTGGTCGACGGTCTTCGGCGGATCGGGTGAATCGGCGACACGTCCGCTCCAGCCGAACCACAGGCCGCCCCGCCGCTCCAGCGCCGCCCGGATCGCCACTTCCAGACCGCCGGCCCGTTTGCTGCCGTCGGGCACGCCGACTCTGTTTGATACGACAACGAGCCGAGACAAAACTCGCTCTCCTCACATCCACGGTCGAATGACCGCGGTCAAATCAATGCGCCCATCGCATTGGCTGAAAAATCGGACCAGCTCCACCGGCTTCGCCGTTCGTGTCCCTCCCCTGGGCCGAACAACGCTTTCACACAAGCGAAGTCCCTGTAGCCGCGATATTTTTGTTTGCTGGCCTGCTTATCAGATCGGATCATTAGATCATCCGACAGTCGGAGTCGGCAAATCAAAAAATCGGCGTGTTCCGCGCCCGAATCGACCGCACAAGGACAAACGTCAACGTTTGAGCGGGCGGAACATTCTGGGCTCATTTGTCGCGTCGCCCGTCATCGCCTATCTCCGGCCAGTTGCTGCAAGGCGTGCCGCACTGCGGCGGGCGATTCGAAAATCCCCGCGGTCCCCGCGAAATGGCGCGAGACCGAAAATCCGATCCCGCCGAGCTCGGGCATGATGGCGAACACGGCTTCGTCGGTGACATCATCGCCGATGAACACCGGCTTGCGTCCCGCAAAGGGTGGATGCTTCATGAGCCGGCGCACGCCGTTGCCCTTGTTGACTCCGGTTCGCTTGACCTCGAACAGCGCCTTGCCCGGCAGGACCTCGGTCGCCTCGCCGGCAAATTCCGTGCGTACCTTTGCAATATGAGCACGCAGTCGTTCTTCGGCCTGCGGCGCATTGCGGTAATGCAGTCCCAGTGAATAGCCCTTGTCCTCGACCACAATGCCGGGATCGAAATCCTGGGCGCGGGCGAGCGCCGAACGCAGGGGCTGCGGCAGCGGCTCGATCTGACCGATCACCTCGCCGGCGCGCACCCGTATCTCCGCGCCGTGACCGCCGACCACCGGCAGCCTGAGCGGCGAAAACAACCGATCGAGATCGCTGACCGGGCGGCCGCTCACCAGCGCCAGCGCGCCGCCGATGCTTTCAAAAAGACGCGCGAGCGCGCGGTGCAATTCGTCCGGCACATGCACCTCGTCCGGCCGTGGCGCGATGTCGATCAGCGTACCGTCGACGTCAAGCAACAGCGCGATCGATCGCACATCCAG
>CAZUDR010000312.1:0-4633 GCA_964618715.1 uncultured Undibacter sp.
CGGAGATCGTGGCCGGCGCACTGCAGGACCACAAGCGGGCGACCCTGCTCGGCACCCGCTCGTTCGGCAAGGGCTCGGTGCAGACGATCATCCCGCTCGGCTCCGGCAACGGAGCGCTGCGGCTGACCACGGCGCGCTACTACACGCCGTCTGGCACCTCGATCCAGGCCAAGGGCATCACCCCGGACATCGAGGTGCTGCAGGACGTGCCGGATGATCTCAAGGCGCGCACCGACACCAAGGGCGAGGCCTCGCTGCGCGGCCATCTCAAGGCCACCGGCAAGGAAGAGACCGGCTCGCAGTCCTACATCCCGCCGGAGCGCAAGGACGACAAGGCACTGGGCATGGCCGTCGATCTGCTGCGCGGCATCCAGGTGAACTCGGCCTTCCCGCCGAACAGCAAGGCACCGGTTCCGAACTGAGCCGTCCGCATGGCCGGCGCATGACACGGGGCGGCCCTCGGGCCGCCCCGTTCGTTTGCGGCGGACGGGGCCCGGCTCCCGTTAATCCAGTCCGGATTCCGGGCGTGTTAGACTCCGGGCATGATTCGCCAGGAGCCTGCCGGCCGTGGATTCCGATGACCTGAGTACGCCCCTCGGCCGGGAAACCCCCAAAAAGCGGCGCAAGCTGCCGTTCGCCCCGCCGCAGCTGCTGGCCGGCCTGCTCGGCATGTTCGGCCTCGTGGTCGTGGCCTGGGCCCTCGTTGCGGAGAACCCGCTGGGCGGCGAGCCCGTCGCGGTGGTCCCCACCAGACCGGCGGCGGACGTGGCCGGTGACGGCAAGCAAGAGCCCGGCCGCGACGGTGAGGGTGACTTCGGCCCGGTCGTGCGCGCTTCGCCGGCCAAGCCGGTACCGCCGCCTGGCGCCAAGACGGTCACGGTCATCGACGGCTCCAGCGGGGACCATCAGGACGTCGTTGTTCCCGGCAGCGGCGCCACGAAGGAGCCGCAGGTCGACCGGAAACTGCTTGAGCCGACGCCGCAGGGCGCCATTCCGCAGATCGGGCCGGACGGTGCGCGCGCCTATGCGCGCTATGCCAATCCGCGCGACCTGCCGGCGAACCGGACCGAAGCTCCGCGCATCGCCATTGTCATTGCCGGCATGGGCATCAGCGAGTCGGGCACCGCCGACGCGCTCGCCAAGCTGCCGGCACCGGTGACTTTCGCCTTTGCGCCCTACGGCTCTGACCTCGAGGCCCTGGCGGCACATGCGCGCGCGAAAGGGCACGAGCTGCTGCTGCAGGTGCCGATGGAGCCGCTCGACTACCCGAACAATGATCCCGGCCCGCGCACGCTGCTGACCTCGCTCGCCAACGAGCAGAATGTCGACCGCCTCTATTGGCTGATGAGCCGGATGCAGGGTTATGTCGGACTGGTGAACTACATGGGCAGCAAGTTCACCGCTTCCGAAGACGCGCTGGCACCGGTCCTGCACGAAGTTGCCAAACGCGGGCTGATCTACGTGGACGACGGCGGGTCGGCCCGAAGCGTTGCCGCCCAGCTTGCCGGCAGCCAGAACCTGCCGTTCGCGAGGACCGATGTCGTGCTCGACGCAACGCCCTCGCCAACCGAAATCGACCGCGCCCTGACGCGACTGGAATTGGCCGCGCGCGATAACGGCACAGCAGTCGGTTTCGCCAATGCGCAGCCGGCGGCGATCGCGCGCATCGCGGCCTGGGCAAAGTCGGTGGAAGGCCGCGGTTACGTGCTGGTGCCAATCAGCATGGTGGCCGTCAAGGCCAAGTCGTCATAGTCATCCCGGTGACAATTTCGTAGTGTCATCATCCGCGAAAGCGGATGATCCGGTCATCACCGAACCATCGGCATTTGCCGGATGCCTCGCTTTCGCGGGGCATGATGTGGAGTGAGGATGCCCCCTTTCGAATCCCTGCCCTATCGCCCCTGCGCCGGGATGATGGTGCTCAACCGGGACGGACTGGTCTTCGTCGGCCGCCGGTCGAGCGGCCCCGAGCACATCGACGCCACGCATGTGTGGCAAATGCCGCAGGGCGGCATCGACCCCGGCGAGGACGCATACAAGGCGGCACTGCGCGAGCTTTATGAGGAAACCAACATCAGGTCTGTCGAGAGGCTCGGCGAGATTGCCGAATGGCTTGCCTATGACATTCCGCGCGACATCGTCGGCCAGGCGTGGGGCGGAAAGTACCGCGGACAGACGCAGAAATGGTACGCGCTGCGCTTCACCGGCGCCGACAGCGAGATCGACATCGAGAATCCCGGTGGCGGCCACGACCCTGAATTCATCGACTGGCGCTGGGTGGCGATGCATGAATTGCCCGACCTTGTGGTCCCGTTCAAGCGCGGGACCTACGAACGCGTCGTGGCGGAGTTCGGCAAGTTCGCTCGCGATTGAAGTCGCCTAGCGCTTCAGCGCCCACTCCGGCAGCATCATGTGGATGCCCTTGTTGCCGTCGACCACCTGGGTGACGATGAGATCGCCGGCGACGCTGCAGAGCGTGTAGGCGTCCTCCGCGCCCAGGCCCGTGCGGGCCCGAACGAGCCTGATCATCGCGCGCAGGGCCTGTTTCACCGCGTCATCAAGATCCTCGTCGAAGCCCATGGTCATGACGTGGCCGGGTGTCTCCGCCCACGGCAGTTCAATGCCGGTGTTTTTCTCAAGCGTAATCCGGAAGGTGCCGGTGAGCGCCGTCTCGACGGCGGTGACATTGACTTCGCCGTGGCCCTGCGCCGCATGGCCGTCGCCGGCCGAAAACAGGCCACCGGCATGGAACACCGGCAGATGCAGGGTCGTCCCGGCGACGAGATCGCGATTGTCCATGTTGCCGCCGAAAGCGCGCGGCTGAATCGAGCTCTGGCGGCCCCAGCCGGCGGGCGGCGCCACGCCCATGCAGCCGAAAAACGGCGCGGCGGCAAATTCCAGTCCCCACGGCATGCGGACGCGGCCACGCTCCCGATCGATCGCGATGTGGATGCAGCGGCGGTCGGGAAAATCCTCCGGCAGTGTCCCGAGCAGCGGCAGGATCAGGTTGAAGCCCCAGTCCTGCCTGAGCTTGATGTCGAGGATGTCGATCTTCAGCGAGTCGCCCCGTTCGGCGCCTTCGATCGCGACGGGTCCGGTCAGCAGATGCGGGCCCGGCCCGCGCTCGGTTCCCTCGAGCACGGCGCGATGTTCGGGCAGCAGTGTAAAGCCGGAATGTTCCGGCGGCAGGTCGACCGGCGTACCGGAAAGCGTATCGACCGTGACCGTATCGCCCGAGGCGATGGTCAGGACCGGCGGCACCGCCGCGTCATAGAAGCCCCACTGGACGGTGCCCACGCGCGCCGGAAGTTCGTGATGGGTGTTCATCGCCATCGGCCTCCGATCAGTTCAGGCCGCACGCGCCAAGGCGCGCGCCCGCGCGCGGATGCGTCAATGCATCGCCGTGCCGGTGAGGTGGCGGTCGACTTCCCGGAAATGATCCAGACGCGTGATCGCCTTGTCGAGCTCGGAACCGGGCTCCATCTCGGAAATCTGCTTCTCCATGGCGCTGATGCGTTCGGTGATCACCGCCCGATCAATGTTTTCGGCTGCCTCGGCCATATCGGCGAGGACGGTGAGGCCCTCGCTGGACACCTCGGCGAAGCCGCCGAGCACGACGATACGCTGCGCACCGCCGGAGCCGTGCACGGTGAGAATGCCGGGACGCAACGTGGTGACGAAGGGCGCGTGACCTTCCAGCACGCCGAAATCACCTTCTGCGCCAGGCACGTCGACTTGACTGACCTCGCCCGAGAAGACGAGTTTTTCCGGAGACACCAGTTCGAAATGAAGTGCCATTGCTTCCGACCCTGCTTCAGCTCTTGCCCTTTGTCGCATAGCCGAGACCGAGGCCGACCACCCCGCCGATCAGGCCGATCAGGGCGATGTGCCGGATCTGGCTCGAGGTCAGGGAACCGCCGCCGCGCGCGACCTGGTCGCCGGTCACCTCAACCTTCAGCGGCCCCAGTTTGATCTCGGCCGATTCCGGCCGCGTCAGATAACCCGCAAAGGCGCCGATCAGCAGTCCGACCACCAGGAAGGCGACCATGTTTGACCGGCCCTTCATGGCGTCAGGCCGCTTCCGCCGCCAGCTTCTTGCCCTTCTCGACCGCCTCTTCGATGGTGCCGACCATGTAGAAGGCTGCCTCCGGCAGATGGTCGTACTTGCCGGCCACCAGGTCCTTGAAGCCCCTGATGGTGTCCTTCAGATCGACCAGCTTGCCGGGTGAACCGGTGAACACCTCGGCGACAAAGAACGGCTGCGACAGGAAGCGCTCGATCTTGCGCGCGCGCGCGACCGTCAGCTTGTCCTCTTCCGACAGCTCGTCCATGCCGAGAATGGCGATGATGTCCTGCAGCGACTTGTAGCGCTGCAGCGTTGACTGCACCAGGCGCGCCACCTCGTAATGCTCCTCGCCGATGACGCGCGGGTCGAGCATGCGCGAGGTGGAGTCGAGCGGGTCGACCGCCGGATAGATGCCCTTGGCGGCGATATCACGCGACAGCACGGTGGTGGCGTCCAAGTGGGCGAAGGAGGTCGCCGGCGCCGGGTCGGTCAAGTCGTCGGCCGGCACGTAAATCGCCTGCACCGAGGTGATCGAGCCCTTGTTGGTCGTTGTGATGCGCTCCTGCA
>CAZUDR010000313.1:0-4625 GCA_964618715.1 uncultured Undibacter sp.
TACCGCTTCCGGCCGGCCACCTTTTTGTCTCGCACAGCGATTGACATCAAAAGGGCGCCTGCAGGCGCCCGATGACCGTCGGCAATGCGGCGATCCGTCGATTATTTGATCTTCGTCTCGCGGTACTCGACGTGCTTCTTGGCGATCGGATCGTACTTTTTCTTCACGAGCTTGTCGGTCTGCGTACGCGAATTCTTCTTGGTCACGTAGTAGTGGCCGGTGTCCGCGCTGGACACGAGCTTGACTTTGAGCGTGATGGCTTTGGCCATGGAATTATCCTCGAAACAGACTGTGGCGGCGGTTGGCCGGGAAGCTAGCCCCGAACCGGTAAAAGTCAAGGAACCGGGGTTGCGCGCAAATCAGAGCAGTTCCCGGTAGAAGGTCTTTTCGACCATGAAATAGAAGGGGACCGGCAGGGAATGGCCCATTCCGGCGGCAACCCGGGCCCCAAGCTCCTCCAGCACCACGCCTGTGATCGTCGGCATGTCGAGGCGGGTCGCCTCCTCGATCGGAACCCAGGTCAGTTCGACCAGTTCGGAATCCGGTCCCACCACGCCCTCTATGGTGTGCGCGATCGAGGACGCGTCGGCGGTGAAAAAGCGCGTGTCGAAGCGGCGCGGCCGGCGCGGCGGCGTAATGGCGCGGGCGATGAAATGGATGTTGCCGAGGTCGGGATAAACGCGCGCCTTGGCAAATTCGGTCCAGATTTCTCCGGGCACCTGCGGCGGCTCGTTGACCTTTTCCCCCAGCAGCAGGCCGGTCTCCTCCGCCATTTCGCGTATGGCGGCCAGCGCAAAGGCACGCGCATAGGCCGGACTCTGTTCCGCGACGCGGGTGAGCAGCTTACTCTCCATTTCGGGATGCAATTCGCTGATCGCCGACATCGTACGGTCGAGCGACTCGATGCGCCCGCCCGGAAAGACAAACTTTCCCGGCATGAACTTGTGGGTGTGGTGGCGGCGGCCAAGCAGAACTTTCGGCACCGGGCCCGAGCGATCGATCAGCATCAACGTGGCCGCATCGCGCGGTTCGCTGTCGGGATAGGACTGGTCGCGTTCCGACAGGGTCATGCGTTCGGCCAGGCGTTTGGCGATGTCGCTGGTCATCGGGCCTTCCGTTGCTTGTGTCGTTGCTTGCCGCGTTTTTTTCCCCGTCGCCTGGCGTCCTGTTCGCGCCGCCGGGCGCGGGAACGCTCCGCCGTCCGCGCAGGATGGCGCGACGGCCTCCCGGGCCGTCCTTCCGACAGCAGTTCGAAGCGGAGCGCGCCGGCCACCGGGGCGGCTTCCACCAGTCTGACGGTCACTGTGTCGCCGAGCCGGTAGCTCTCGCCGGTATGGCGCCCGACCATGGCATGGTGGCGCTCGTCGTAGTGATAGTACTCGTCACCGATGGTACGTGCTGGCACGAAACCGTCGGCGCCTGTCTCGTGCAGCTTGACGAACAGACCTGCGCGGGTGACGCCGGAAATGCGCCCGTCGAAACTGGCGCCGATGCGGTCGGCAAGGAAATGCGCGATCAGCCGGTCGTTGGTTTCGCGCTCGGCCAGCATGGCGCGACGCTCTGCGGCTGATATCTGCGCGGCCACTTCGGCGAGTTGCGCCCGGTCGACCGCTTCCGGCAAGCCACCGGGCCCCAGTTTGAGTGCGCGGATCAGTGCGCGATGCACGACCAGATCGGCGTAGCGGCGGATGGGCGAGGTGAAGTGCGCGTAGCGGCGCAGGTTGAGACCGAAATGTCCGTAATTCTCCGCCGCGTACTCCGCCTGCGCCTGGGTGCGCAGCACCACCTCGTTGACCAGTTGCTCGGCGTCGCGGCCTTTCACACGTGCGAGGACGCGGTTGAAGGCCTCCGGACGCAGCGCGCCCGACTTGGGAAAATTGATGTCCAGGGTCTGCAGGAAATCGCGCAGGGCGGCAACCTTTTCCATGCCCGGCTCGTCGTGCACGCGGTAGACCAGCGGCGTGCGCGCCTTTTCCAACGTCTCGGCCGCGGCGACATTGGCCTGGATCATGAACTCCTCGATCAGACGGTGCGCCTCAAGTCGTTCAGGTGTGATCACGCGATCGACGGTACCGTCACCCTTCAGCAGGATCTTGCGCTCGGGCAGGTCCAGATCGAGCGGCTGACGTTCCTCGCGCGCGCGCGCCATCGCCTCGTAGGCGGCGTAAAGCGGCTCAAGGACCGGCTTGACGAGCCCTTCGGTGTCCTCATCGGTGCGCCCGCCGATGGCGTTTTGCGCCTGATCGTAGGAAAGGCGCTCTGCCGACCGCATCATGACGCGGTGGAACGTGTGCGACTTCTTGCGCCCGTCACTGCCGATCACCATGCGCACGGCAAGCGCGGCCCGGTCTTCCCTGGCGCGCAACGAACAAAGATCATTGGAGATGCGTTCGGGCAGCATCGGCACGACGCGATCTGGGAAATAGACCGAATTTCCGCGCACGAGCGCCTCGCGGTCGAGCGCCGATCCGGGCGTCACGTAATGCGCAACATCGGCAATCGCGACGCTGACGATGTACCCGCCCTTGTTGTTGCCGGACGTATCAGGCTCTGCGTGCACCGCGTCGTCATGATCCTTGGCATCGGGCGGATCGATGGTGACAAACGGAACGCGGCGCCAGTCCTCGCGGTGCGCCATGGTTGCCGGCTGGGCCGACTCGGCCTCGTTCAACGTCTCGCGGCGGAACACGCTAGGAATCGAATGTGCATGGATGGCGATCAGGCTGACTGCGCGCTCGGATTTGAGCGAGCCCAGACGCTCGACCACGCGCCCCTGGGGCAGTCCGAGGCGCCGCGCGCGGCTTGTTTCTACGGCGACCAGATCGCCGTCCTGCGCGTCGCCGCCTGCGCCGGGCGGAATGGCGAGTTCCTTGCCGAGCATCTTCTTGTCCACCGGCTCCAGCCGCCCGCCGTCACCGGGCAGCTTGCGAAAAATGCCGAGCACCCGGTGTTTGGGACGATCGATGACCTTGATGACGCGACCGCGATGGCGGATGCCGTCTTCTTCGTCGGTTTCTTCCACGCGCAGCAGCACGCGGTCGCCGAGGCCGGCGGCTTCGCCAGGCCGCGTCCTGCGCGGTACGGGAATCCGGATCCTCGGCGCCGGCCCATGCGCGTCCTCGTCCCATTCGTCGGGCGTGGCGATGAGATCACCTTCGGCGTCGCGCGCGGTGACGTCGGCGAGCACGGTGGAGGGCAGGGCACCGGGATGATGCAGCCGCTTGCGCCGCCGCTCGATTGCCCCTTCATCGGCGAGGTCGCGCAGCATGCGCTTGAGGTCGGCCCGCGCGGCGTTCTTCAGCCCGAAGGCGCGGGCGATCTCGCGCGTACCGACCTTGCCGGGGCGCTCACGGATGAAGGCAAGAATCTCGGCCTTGGCTGGCAGCGAGGAGGCGGATCGTTTGGCTGACTTTGTCAATGCAATATCCGGCGCCGGGCGGCGCGATTGAGAGACAATTTAATAACGATAGGCGGGTCGTGGTAGACCCGAAGTCGCCGGCGTATGCTAGCGCTGACACGCGAGGCGCTGAAACGATCACTCTGCCGCGGTGGTTTTGTGGACCGATTTGGTCTTGGCTGCGGCGGCCTTTGACGACTTGGCGGCGGCCTTACCTTCCGCCTTGCCCGATGCGCCCTTGCGACCGGCGGCGCGGCGCGGCTTCGGGGCAGGCGGAGCCTTGGTTTGCACGTCGCCGGCGCTCGGCTTGTCGGCCTTCTTCGTCACTTTCTTGGTGGTCTTCCTGGCTCCGCGTCTCCCCGAACTGCCCAGCTTCTCGGCCCGCGCGTCGAGCAGGATGACCGCTTCTTCCAGGGTGACCGTGTCGGGAGTCTTGTCGCCCGGCAGCGTGGCGTTGATGCCCTCGTGCGAGACGTAGGGGCCGTAGCGCCCTTTCTTGACAACGATCGGCCCGCCCTTGTCCGGGTGCTCACCCAGCGTCTTGCCGGGATCAGCGCCGAAGCGCCGGCCACGTCCCGGATTGGCCTTCTTTTCGGCGATCAGCGTGACCGCGCGGTTCAGGCCGACCGAGAGCACGTCGTCGCCTTCTTCGAGGTTTGCGTAGGTCTTGCCGTGTTTGACGTAGGGACCGAAGCGGCCGACGCCGGCGATGATCAATTCGCCATCTTCCGGGTGCGGGCCGACGTCGCGTGGCAAAGACAGCAGGCCAAGTGCTTTCTCGAGATCGATATCGTCGGGCGCAACACCTTTCGGGATACCGGCGCGCTTGGGCTTCTCGGCGTCCTTCTCCTTCGACTGCTCGCCAAGCTGCAGATAAGGCCCGAAGCGGCCCGAGCGCACCGAAACCTCCAGGCCGGTTTCCGGATCCTCACCCAACACCTTGGTGCCGTTCACCGAGCCTTCCGCGCCCGGCGTCATCTGCCGGGTGAAGTTGCATTCAGGATAATTGGAGCATCCGATGAAGGCGCCGAAGCGGCCGACCTTCAGGGAAAGGCGTCCGGTCTCGCAGTTGGGGCACTTGCGCCGGTCGCTGCCGTCCGGCGGCTGCGGAAAGATATGCGGCTCGAGCAGATAGTTGAGTGCGTCGAGCACCTGCGTGATGGTCAGGTCCTTGATGTCATTCACCGCCCCGATGAAGTCGGACCAGAACTCCTCCAGCACCTTCTTC
>CAZUDR010000314.1:0-4611 GCA_964618715.1 uncultured Undibacter sp.
CTCGACGAGCAGACGCGGCTGCTGCTCGGCGACAAGCTGCTGCAGATCCAGCAGGAGCTGAGGCAGACCACGCTGCTGATCACGCACAGCATTACCGAAGCCGTGCAGTTGTCCGACCGCATCCTGGTGATGACCTACCGCCCCGGCAAGGTGAAGCGGATGGTGACCATCGAACTGCCGCGCCCGCGCAGTTCCGAGATCGTCTCCAGCGACGAGTTCGGTCACTACGTGGCGCGCATCTGGAGCGATTTGCGCGAGGAGGCGACCAAGGGCCTGCGCGACGACGAGGCGCATCTGCTGCGGGGTCAGCACCCGTGAGCAGCGCGACCGCCATCGCCCGGTCACCGGCGCTGCCCTTCGTTCTCGGCGTCGGCACGCTGGTCGTAGCCCTGGCCATCCTGGAACTGGTCGTCTCCCTCGGCCTGGTCAATCCGTTCGTCATGCCGATGCCGACGGAGGTTTTTGCCGCGCTGCCGCGGCTGATCGTCGAGGAGCATGCCTTCCAGCGCTTCCTGCTCACGGCCACCGAGGCGCTGACGGCCGGGCTGCTGGTCGCCATCGTCGGCATCGCCGCCGGCGCCCTGCTCTACCGTTTCGTGCTGTTGCGCCAGGCGACGGAAACATGGGTCGCGGCTGCCGCATCGGCGCCGACCGTTCTGCTTTATCCGCTGTTCCTGGTGATCTTCGGCCGCAATAGCGCGACGATTGTCGCGATGGGATTTGTCGCCGGCCTTGCCCCGATCATCCTGAAGACCCTTGAAGGGCTCTGCACCACGCGGTCCGTGCTCATCAATGTGGGTCGCAGCTTCAACCTTACGCCGTCGCAGCAGTTCCGGAAGATCCTGTTTCCGGCGGCGCTGCCGACCATTTTCGTGGGACTGCGGATCGGACTGATCTTCACCATGCTCAACATCGTCGGCGTCGAGTTCCTGATCAATTTCGGCGGTCTCGGCCAGCTTATCAACGAGATGGCGGACCGCTACGACATCCCCGGCACCTATGCGGCAATCCTGTTTGTCGTCCTTGTCAGCGTGCTGGTGTTCATCCTGATCGAGAGGCTGGAGCGGTGGCTGAGACCGGAGTGACAACCACGCAAGTGCGCGAGCCGGCAAGACCGTTCGTCCAGCCGGTCACACTGCTGCGCATCGCCCTCATCGTCGGGATACTGGCGCTCTGGGAAGCGCTTTCCTGGTCGGGACTCCTCTTCCGCGACGTCGTTCCGTCGCTGCTGGCCATCGGCCGCGCGCTGATCGACACCTTTGCCGATGCAGGTTTCTATTTTCACCTCTACACGACGACGTACGAAATCGCGCTCGCCATGCTGATCGGCGGACTGAGCGGCCTGGTCGTCGGGCTGTTACTGGGCGGCAGTCCGTTGCTGTCGAAGGCGTACGAGGTCTATCTCTACTATCTCGGCCCCTGCCCCAAGATCATATTCTTTCCGCTGATGCTGCTGTGGTTCGGCGTCGGCCCCGGCTCGAAGATCGCGATGGGCGCGATTTCGTGCTTCTTTCCGATCGCGCTCAACACCGCCGGCGGCATGCGGGAGATCGATCGCATTTTCATCCGTGTCGGACGAAGCTTTCGGGCCAACACCTGGCAGATGGTGACCAAGATCTACCTTCCGGCCATGCGCTATCCGGTCATCAACGGCATCCGGCTTGGCCTGGGGGTTGCGCTGATCGGCACCCTGCTGGCGGAAACGAAACTGTCGAACCGCGGCATGGGCTTCCTGGTCATCCAGGCCTACGAGTTCTTCCGCATGCCGGAGATGTACGCGCTGCTGATCATCCTGTTCGTGATCGCCATCGGCGCCAATGCGCTGATCGGACGGATGGGCGGCATCGCGACGATCAAGCGCGCGTAGTCCGGTGGTCGCCGCGGTAATGCGCGCGGAACCTGCGCCGGAACCGGGAATTGCCACATCGCGTTGCATCCCATGGGGAACAACGTGATGGAGGCCATCCATGCCACGCGGCGACAAGTCGAGCTACACACGCAAGCAGAAGCGCAAGGCGCGCGCGATCGAACGCGGCTACAGGAAGCGCGGCGTTTCCGGGAAGGAGGCCGAGCGGCGCGCCTGGGCCACGGTCAACAAGGAAAGCGGCGGCGGCAAGAAGAGCGGCTCCGGCCGCGGCAAGAAGCGGAAGAAGACAGCCTCGCGCAAGGGCGGGCGCAAGGGCGGCCGTGCCTCGGCAAGCCGTTCAAAGGCAGCGCGGTCACGCTCGGCAAAGAAGGCGGCGCGCACCCGCAAGCGGCGCGGGCACTAGCACGTCGGTCCGCGGCCCAGGTCAGTGTCCGCGCCAGTAGGGCTCACCGTAGCCGTAGGCCGGTCCCCGGCCGAAGATGCCCTCAAACCCACGGTCGTCGTAGTAGTAGGGCCGTTCCGCATAGTAGCGGCGCTGCACGGGGCGGCGGCGTGTCTCCACCGAACGCCGGGGCGCCGCGTTGCGGACGCTGCGCGTCGACGGCCGGTATCCGGTGACGACGATCGTGGTGTCTCCCCGGTTTCGACGCACCAGATCGAACAGCACCGCCGCATGCGACGGGCGCAGTCGGATGCAGCCGTGCGAGGCCGGCCGGCCGAGCCGGGAAATCTCGTACGAGCCATGAATGGCGTAGCCGCCGTGGAAGAAGATCGAATGGGGCATCGGCGACCAGTCGTATTTGCGCGAGTACCATTTGCGCTCGAGCCGCTGCGGCCTGTAGGAGCCGTTGGGCGTCGAATAGCCCCAGCGGGCCGTCGACGTCGGCCAGACGTGACGGACCTCGCCGTCGACGGCGACGGACAGACGCTGGGTCGTTTTGTTGACGGTGACGACGACGCCGGCGTCAGCCGGCACGAGCCCGCACGCCAGCACAATGCCGGCGGCGGCGACGGCGGAAAATACGCGGTACATGTTCCACTTCCGGGTTACGCAACTGCACTACGGTCGCATCGCACGACGGCTCCGCGCGCATTCGCACCTCGCTGCCGTATCCAATGGCCGTACGGGCAACCGGACCGCACCGCCACGCCACAAGCTTAACCAATATTAACCAAATTTGCGCCGCACGGAGGTGCAATATCACCGCAGGGCCGGCGCCGGATTTCGGCGGCCCGCGGCCGCCGACGGTGTTGCAGTCCGGCATCCCGTGGCTGCTGGACGGGCAGATAACCTGCTGTAAATAATAGCGTTTTTGCCTTGCCCAGACCCGGAAGCCGCAGTGCGGGTGCAACCACCCATGTGCAATTTGCCTGACAGGGGCGGAAAGACGCGTTAGAGGGGCAGGATGGTCAGGTGCCTTGTGCTCTTGCTGGGGCTGTCGCTGGTTGCCCTCGCCGGCGGAGAAGCGGCCTTTGCCCAGGTGGCGAGCGATGCGGCCAAGGACGCTCCCGCCACCGGAACCGCCCAGGACAACACACCCGCCAGCACACCCGACGAGCCGGCAACGCGGTCCGAGACGCCGGCTGCTGAAACAAGCCAGCCGGCGTCGCAAGCCGATACGCCTGCCGCCCAAGCGGATGTGCCGGCGGCAGGTGCGGCCGCACCGTCGACGCCGGCGCAGACACCGGCTCCTGTCGCCACCACGCCGCCAGCCGGGAATTCCGATGCCGAGGCGACGGCACCATCGCCCGCGCTACCGGTCGTCGATGTGCCGGCCATGCCGACTCCGAAGCCGGTCCTGGTCGAAACGCCGATCCCGCGTGACCGGCCGGAAATCTCCGAGCGCACGATTCCTGCAAGACTTCTGTTCGGCGCCATAAAGGAGCCGTCCAAGGGCAAGGCGCGGGCGATCGGCTACTACCCGAAGGGCTGCCTGACCGGCGGCGTCGAGTTGCCGATCGATGGCCCGACCTGGCAGACGATGCGACTCTCGCGCAACCGCAACTGGGGCCATCCGGAACTGGTGCAATTCATCAAGCGCTTCGCCTCGCTCACCGCAAAGGCCACCAGCTGGCCCGGGATCCTGGTCGGTGATATGGGCCAGCCGCGCGGCGGACCCACTCCGTTCGGTCACAGGAGTCATCAGAACGGGCTCGACGTCGACATCTGGTTCCGGCCGATGCCCGACCGCCGCCTCAGCAAGGAAGAGCGTGAGTCGATGTCCGCCCTCAATCTGGTTTCCGACGACTGGAAGGACGTCAGCCCGAAAACCTGGACGCCGGAATATGCTAAGATGATCAGGGTCGCCGCCGAGCAGCCCGAGGTCGAGCGGGTGCTGGTGAACGCCGCGATCAAGAAGGAACTCTGCCGCCTCCAGGGCAAGCAGAACTGGCGCTGGATGGCGAAGGTGCGGCCCTGGTACGCGCACCACGATCACATCCATGTGCGGCTGAAATGTCCCGTCGATTCGCCGCATTGTCGCGCGCAGCCGTCGGTTCCGGGCGGCGACGGCTGTGGCAAGTCGGAGCTGGCCTTCTGGTTCTCCGACAAGGTGCTGAATCCGAAGCCGAAGAAGAAGGGTGGCAAGCGGAAGGAAACCCTGCTGGCCGACCTGCCGGCAGCCTGCAAGACCGTCCTCAACGCGCCCGCCAAGGTCGACAGCCTCGCCGCCGGCGAAAAATAACCGGACACCCACGCCGGTATTCCCGCCGTACACCGGCGCGCGGTAGACTGCACCGATGGC